>CALUIJ010000041.1 GCA_944320675.1 uncultured Prevotella sp. | reverse complement strand
GGCGAGGACAAGATAGAGAAGAAGGCGCGCCTCGAACAGCTCGAGCCGATGGAGATAGCCCAGTATTACACCAACCGTTACCACGACGCTATGAGCGCCTTGAACGTGCTGCCGCCGAGCATCGAGCCGCATGCCACTGGCCATATCATAGAGCAGGAGGAATTGGTAAAGCAGATATTGGCCAACGGCTTCGCCTACGAGAGCAACGGAAGTGTTTACTTCGACACGGCGAAATACAATGCGAAATACCATTACGGAATACTCTCGGGCCGCAATCTCGACGACGTGAAAGACGCCAGCAGGCAGCTCGACGGAGTGGGGGAGAAGCGCAACCAGGCCGACTTCGCCCTGTGGAAGAAGGCTCAGCCCGAGCACATCATGCGCTGGCCCAGCCCCTGGAGCGACGGATTCCCCGGCTGGCACTGCGAGTGTACGGCCATGGGCAGGAAGTATCTGGGCGAGCATTTCGACATACACGGAGGCGGAATGGACCTCGTTTTCCCACACCACGAGTGCGAGATAGCGCAGGCCGTGGCCTCGCAGGGCAGCCAGATGGTGAAATACTGGATGCACAACAACATGATAACCATCAATGGGCAGAAGATGGGTAAGAGCCTCGGCAACTTCATCACGCTTGAACAGTTCTTCAAAGGGGAGCATCCGCTGCTCTCGAAAGCCTATTCGCCCATGACGATACGCTTCTTCATACTCTCCGCCCACTACCGCGGCACGGTAGATTTCTCAGACGAAGCCCTGCAGGCCAGCGAGAAGGGGCTTGCCCGACTGCTGACGGGCGTGGCCGACCTGAAGCGCGTTAAGCCTGCGAAGGAGAGCGACGCGCAGGTTAAGGAGTTTGTTGCGGCTGTTCGGCAGAAGTGTTACGATGCCATGAACGACGACATGCAGACACCCATCGTGATAAGCAACCTCTTCGAGGCTTGCCACCTTATTAATATTATACTCGACCATAAGGCTGCCATATCCTGCGCCGACCTCGACGAACTTACGGCCGCCATGCGCCTCTTCGCGTTCGACATCCTCGGGCTGAAAGAGGCCGACGCGGGCGGCGGCAAGGAGCGCGAGGAGGCTTTCGGCAAGGTGGTCGACATGGTGCTCGACCTCCGCGCCAAGGCTAAAGCCGCCAAAGACTGGGCCACGAGCGACCGCATACGCGACGAACTGGCCGCCGCCGGATTCGAGGTGAACGACACCAAGGACGGCAGCGTGTGGCGTTTGGATAAGTAACTGTTTGTGACAATATGCGCAGCCCCAATCCTCACCGAGGGTTGGGGCTGGTTTTTGCAGGCGCGCCTCGACGGCCTGCGGTAAGGGCGGACGCAAGCCGCCGGAAGTGTTTTTATTATGTTATTAAGCAAAATTATTCGCCTTGCCGGCTACAAGTATCAAATATTTTGCCTACATTTGCATACCGAAATCTGATAAAACGAAAAATATGCTTAATTTAGACGAACTTTACAAGGCACGCTACGTGCTTAGTAAGATACTTAGGCACACCGACCTTGTGCATGCGCCCAAGCTTAACCCGGAGAGTGACATTTACCTTAAACCTGAGAACCTACAGATTACAGGCTCGTTTAAAGTCCGCGGCGCGTACTACATGGTGTCGCAGCTCGGCGAGGAAGAGAAGAAGAAAGGCGTGATAGCCTGCTCTGCCGGCAACCATGCGCAGGGCGTGGCCCTCGGTGCGACGAGCAACGGAATAAAGTCGCTTATCTGCCTGCCTGAAGGCGCGCCGATAAGCAAGGTCGAGGCCACGCGCCGTCTCGGGGCCGAGATTTGCCTCGTTCCGGGCGTATACGACGATGCCTACCAGCGCGCGCTCCAGCTGCGCGACGAGCACGGCTACGCCTTCGTGCATCCGTTTAACGACGAGCGCGTGATAGCCGGACAAGGCACGATAGGCCTCGAAATGCTCGACGAACTGGCCGACGTAGAGGCCGTCGTTGTGCCCATCGGCGGCGGCGGACTAATCAGCGGCGTGGCTTTCGCCATAAAGTCGCTCAACCCCAAGGTAAAGGTTTACGGCGTTCAGGCCGCCGGCGCGCCGAGCATGTACCAGAGCATACATGAGCATAAGGCCGTTACTCTGCCTAACGTGTCGACCGTAGCCGACGGTATCGCCGTGAAGACTCCCGGCGATCTGACTTTCGACATCTGCTCGAAATACGTCGACGACATAGCCCTCGTGAGCGAAGACGAGATATGCGCCGCCATACTCCGCCTGATGGAAGAGGAGAAGATGATAGCCGAGGGCGCCGGAGCGGTAAGCGTGGCCGCCGCAATGTTTAACAAGGTGCCCATCAAGGGGAAGAAAACCATCTGCCTCGTAAGCGGCGGCAACATCGACGTGAACATTCTCAACCGCGTAGTAAACCGTGGTCTTGACAAGGACGGACGCATCTGCACGCTAACTATGGAGCTGGCCGATAAGCCCGGACAGCTGCTTGAAGTTATCGCGGTGCTGGCCTCGCTCGGAGCCAACGTGCTGAGCGTACACCACGAGCGCGGTGTTTACGGCCAGAGCGTGAACGCCTGCGAACTGAGTGTAAGGCTCGAGACGCGCAACCACGAGCATGTGGCTTCTATTAAGGAAGGGCTCGCAAAGAAGGGATTCAAGCTGAAATGATTTTTTAAACAACAAAAAACACAAGGAAATGAAAGCATTACATTCAGACAAGGCGCCTAAGGCTTTAGGCCCTTACAGCCAGGCGATAGTAGCCGGCGGATTCGTGTTCGCATCAGGACAAGTGCCAATCGACCCCGCTACGGGCGAGTTCGCTGAGGGCGGAATAAAGGAGCAGACACGCCAGTCGCTCACCAACGTAACCAACGTTCTTGCCGAGGCAGGCATCGACCTGAGCCATGTTGTGAAGACGACGGTGTTCCTCTCTGACATGGACAACTTCGCAGCAATGAACGAAGTGTACGCAACGTTCTTCAAGGAGCCGTTCCCCGCACGCTCGGCCGTAGCCGTTAAGACCCTTCCCAAAGGTGCTTTGGTTGAAATAGAGGTTGTTGCGGAACTGTAAAAGGGTGAAAAGGTGAAAAAGTGAAAAGGTGAAGCAGCCTGAGTTGTTTCACCTTTTCACTTTTTCACCTTTTCACCCTTTATATATTCTTTTATCGCCTCCACGTATTCCTCGAACGCCGCCATGCCCTCTTTTGTCAGGCGGCACGATGTGTTGGGGCGCTTCCCTACGAAACTTTTTGTTATCTCGATATACCCCGCCTTGCTCAGCTTGTCGAGTTGTACGCTTAGGTTTCCGGCCGTGGCTCCCGTCTGCCGGCGCAGGTAAACGAAGTCGGCCTCGCCCGTAGCGACGAGCAGCGACATCACCGCAAGGCGCAGTTCGCTGTGCAATAAAGGGTTAAGCGGTCGTAGCATGTTTGCTGTTTTTTGCCTTGTTTACAAGTGTTCTTGCCTGAATTTGTTAATTTGTTCCTTGTATTTTATTAAAAGTCCAGGTATGAGCAATGCGAAAAGGCTTGCCAAGGCCATTGCCGCAGCTTGGCCGCCGGCGGTCTTTTCTGCCGCAATTTGCGCCCAATAGATTGACATTACGGCGCAACCGCTGCTTGCTCCGTTGCTCGTTACAAGCCCGGTTATGCCTCCGGCCATGCTTAAGAGGAGTATCGCTGTCGGGTAAAGGGGCATGTTTATGCCTGAAGCATCGTCGATGAACAGGTTGAAACGGAGTAAAACAGCGCAGCAGGCGACGCATAAGAACGTCAGCCATACCCATTCGAGCACTTTCGACGCGAATGTTGCCGCCGTATGCTTGCGTTTCTCTTTCTTTTTTATGTATTGGTAGTAGCCGTATCCGGCAACGGCCGTCGCCGCCCAAATCCAGTTCCATTGCTCGTTGCCTGTATGGTTCCAGAGAATAGCCACGATGATGCTTGTGCCGACGGATAACGCGCCCCATGCGGTCATCAGGTTTCCGGCGCTTCGTCCGGCCTCGCGTCTGCTTGTCCGTATCGCCTCGCTTATTATTTCAATACTGCGCTCGGCTGAAAGTTTTCCGTTGTCTTCCATAATATTCGCTGCTGTTTTTTCTGGGTTAGTGAATAGGTTCGAGTCTCTCTTTCTCTTGTTGCCGCCGTTGTTGGTTGCGGGGTAATAGGGTATTACCGATGAATATTGCAAAGATAAATAGGTTTATAATATAAACCAAATAAACGTAAATAAAAGTACCTTTTGTTAAGGATATTTAATCATCAGGCCGTTTATTATGGTTTGACGGATGGGTGGTATATAATAGAATGCCTTGCGTCTTGTTCCCGATATGCCGTCTTTCAGCCTGCAAAAGGTTGCCTTTTAGGGCGCAAAACACGGCCTTTCGCAGGACGAAAGGTTATGTATTTGAATATGGAGTGTGGACAAATTGCCGGCAAATTATGCCGGATAGAGTGCTGTCAGGGTGTAATTGACTGAAAATTAAGGCGTTATGCTACGCCTTACTGCTTTGTTTTATGCTTTTTCTTGGGCTTGGAGTCGTGCCTGTTCTGCGCCTTTATCTCGTGCGTGGCCTTGTCGTCGTCGTCGGTTCTCATCCATATCGGCGTTATGTCGTCATCCTTTTCGGTTATCTCGTAGTCAAGCTCGGGGAGGTCGGTTTTGTCATTCAGCTTGAACGGCACGCCCAAGGGCTGCTCGTATTTCTCGACCCTTACCATTGTGACGCCGGCCGATATCATGTCTATCTGTTTCGCCGCGGCATACGAGAGGTCGATTATCCGGCGCCCGCCGCAGCGGTCGGTCACCTTTACTATTACGCTTTTCCTGTTCTTTATATTGGTAACCTTAAGCATTGTGCCCAGCGGATAACGCTTATGGGCGCACGTAAGGCTGTCGCGGTGGTAGCGCGAGCCGTCGCTCATGCGCCGCCCGTGCATGCGGTTGGAATAATAACTGGCCATACCTTTCTCCTGTGCGGGGAGAAAGGTACAGCCAGTCAATATGAAAAGAATTGTTAAGAAAATTCTGCTAACCACTATTCTTATCGGGATTATACTATGCCTTGGGCCATCATTGCGTTGGCAACCTTCATGAAGCCGGCGATGTTTGCGCCCTTTACATAGTCCACGTAGTCGGCGTTCTCGCGTCCGTACTTAACGCACTGCTCGTGGATGTTGTGCATGATTTGGTGCAATTTCTCGTCAACCTCGGCCTCGCTCCAGCTCAGGCGGATTGAGTTTTGAGTCATTTCAAGGCCTGATGTAGCCACGCCGCCTGCGTTGACGGCCTTGCCCGGGGCGAAGAGCTGCTTGGCGGCCAAGAACTTCTGAACTGCTTCCTCCGAGCAACCCATGTTGGAAACCTCGGCTACGCAGATAGGCTTGTTGGCCAAAAGCATGTCGGCATCTTCGCCGCTGACCTCGTTCTGTGTGGCGCACGGAAGGGCGATGTCGCACTTAACCTCCCAAGGCTTCTTGCCGGCGATGAACTTAGAGCCGGGGAACTTGTCGGCGTAAGGCTGGCAAACGTCGTTGCCGCTGGCGCGGAGCTCGAGCATGTAGTCGATCTTTTCGCCGCTGATGCCTTCGGGATCGTAGATGTAGCCGTCAGGACCTGAGATGGTGATGACCTTGGCGCCGAGCTGGGTAGCCTTGGTTGCGGCACCCCAAGCCACGTTGCCGAAGCCGCTGATTGCGACGGTCTTGCCCTTGATGTCGTGTCCGTGGGTCTGCAGCATTTGGTTGACGAAGTAGAGGGCGCCGAAGCCCGTAGCCTCGGGACGTATCTTGGAGCCGCCCCATTCGATGCCCTTGCCCGTGAGCACGCCCTGGAACTTGTGGGTGAGTTTCTTGTACATGCCGTACAAGTAGCCTATTTCGCGTGCGCCTACGCCTATGTCGCCGGCCGGAACGTCCTCGTCGGGACCGATGTGGCGGTAGAGTTCAGTCATGAAAGCTTGGCAGAAACGCATAACCTCGGCGTCGCTGCGACCGCGCAGAGAGAAGTCAGAGCCGCCCTTGCCGCCGCCCATGGGCAACGTTGTGAGTGCGTTCTTGAACGTCTGCTCGAAACCGAGGAACTTCAAGATGGAGAGGTTTACAGACGGGTGGAAGCGCAGGCCGCCTTTGTACGGGCCGATGGCGCTGTTGAACTGTACGCGGTAACCGATGTTTACATGTACTTCGCCCTTGTCGTCAACCCAAGGAACGCGGAACGTAACGACGCGCTCCGGCTCTACGAGACGCTCGATGAGCTTGGCTTTCTCAAACTCGGGATGCTGGTTGTAAACGTCTTTGATTGAAAGCAGCACTTCCCTTACGGCCTGTAAGTACTCTGATTCACCCGGATGCTTCTGCTCCAAGGCTTGCATGATTTTTTCGACTTCCATAGTATAAGTTTTTGTTAAACTAACATTGTGTCATTGTTCTTTTGCAAAAGTAAGGTTTTCTGATGTAACCGCAAAGGAAAAAACCGATTATTTGACTTGCCGTGCTTGCTTTTTGTACTTTTTCACAGTTGTGATTAGTGTGCAACTTTTTGTTTGCGCAAACAGAATGTGAAAAGGTGAGAAGGTGAGACGTTGAGAAGGTGGGAAAAACACGGATAATTGTTCCAGACAGGAAATAATAAACATAAGCTCCGCCTTTCTCACCTTCTCAACGTCTCACTTTCTCACCTTATTATATTATCAATCAAGCTGGGCCAGTGCCTGCTTAAGGTCGTCGATTATGTCGTCTGCGTCCTCGATTCCGACGGAGAGGCGTATCAGGTCGGGGGCGATGCCTGCCTCGCGCAGCTGCTCGTCGCTGAGTTGGCGGTGCGTATGGCTGGCCGGATGGAGCACGCACGAGCGCGCGTCGGCCACGTGTGTGGCGATGTTGATCAGCCGTAGCGAGTCCATGAACTTGATTGCCGTTTCGCGGTCGCCTTTCAGTCCGAGCGACATCACTCCGCACGAGCCGCCCGGCAGGTACTTGCGGCCAAGCTCATAGTCGGGGTCGTCCTTCAGTCCGCAGTAGCGCACCCACGCCACGTGGGGGTCGTCGTGCAGGAACTCGGCCACGCGCTGCGCGTTCTCGCAGTGGCGTTGCATGCGCAGGTGGAGCGTCTCAAGGCCGATGTTGAGCATGAATGCGTTGTGGGGCGACGGTATCGAGCCGAGGTCGCGCATTAGCTGTGCGACGAGCTTCGTCATGTAAGCCATCTTGCCGAACGCCTTGGTGTAGGTCAGCCCGTGGTATGAGTCGTCGGGGGTTGTCAGTCCCGGGAACTTGTCGGCGTGCGCCTCCCAGTCGAAGTTGCCGCTGTCTACGACGCATCCGCCCACCTGCGTGGCGTGTCCGTCCATGTATTTCGTTGTTGAATGGGTCACGATGTCGCATCCGAACTCGAACGGGCGGCAGTTAACCGGCGTGGCGAACGTGTTGTCGATGATGAGCGGCACGCCGTTCTTATGCGCCAGCCTGGCGAACTTCTCTATGTCGAGCACCTTGCAGCCGGGGTTGGATATGGTCTCGCCGAACAGTGCCTTGGTGTTCGGGCGGAACGCCTTCTGTATCTCCTCCTCGCTCGCCTCGGGGTTCACGAACGTGCATTCTATGCCCAGCTTCTTCATCGTAACGCCGAATAGGTTGTACGTGCCGCCGTAAATCTCGTTGGAGGTCACGAAGTGGTCGCCCGCTCCGCAGATGTTGAACAGGGCGTAGAAGTTGGCCGCCTGGCCTGAAGACGTAAGCATGGCGCCCACTCCTCCCTCGAGCGCGGCTATCTTCTCGGCCACGGCGTCGTTGGTGGGGTTCTGCAGGCGGGTGTAGAAGTAGCCCGTCTTCTTCAGGTCGAAGAGCATCCCCATCTCGTCGCTGTCGTCGTATTTGAATGTCGTGCACTGTACGATAGGCGGCTGCACGGGCTCGCCGTTCTTGGGCTTCCACCCTCCGCGCACGCAGAGCGTAGACGTCTTAAGTTTCTTTTCCATTTTTATCCTTTCCTGTATTATACCTATTTTTATATATGTGCCGCTCACGGCCCGCCCCTTAACGGCCCGGGCCGAGGCCTGCGGCCGCATGGCTGCAAAGGTAATATAAAATACTGACAAAACGCAAACAAAACGGCTTAAAACGCTGATATAAGTATCATCCAACCGCAGTTTTGCTTGTTTTCCGTAAGCATCCGCGCTTATGACCGTATGTTTTGTCCCCTTGTCGGCACGCTTGCCGTAGGCAGTGTCTTAGCTGTTTCATAACATGCTGACAATCAGTTCTTTTGCAAAAGCTTACCTTTCGGCTTGTAAAAGTTTACCTTTAATCGGCCGAAAGGTAAGCTTTTGCAGGCTGAAAGACGGCATATTGGGTTCATCCGCAAATCGGTTGGATGAGAATAAATATTAAATGAATATCCGCAATCGGCCAAATACTTAATACTTACTTGCATCCTATTCTAATAAGTCTGTGGCATACCGTCATTGCCTTAACGGCGATTTTCAATTCCGGGCCGGGACCCGGAATCCAGGAAACACACTTTTGTCAACAACATAGTTGCATACACTGGATTCCGGGTCCCGGCCCGGAATTGAAAATCGCCGTTAAGGCAATGACGGTATGCCACAGACTTATTAGAAGAGGATGCAAGTA
>CALUIJ010000040.1 GCA_944320675.1 uncultured Prevotella sp. | reverse complement strand
GGCTTTGCTTCCAACCTGATTGCAGGGCTTATCGCATACAACCTGCTGCCTAAGAAACCGTCACTCAATATTGACATCATTGATAAAAGCAGGCTTATTGCATAAGACTATTATACCGAACTCACGTTCATTTAATATTTATTCTCATCCAACCGATTTGCGGATGAACCCTTACGGCAGCAGGATCTTGCGTCCACCTATTATATATATACCGTGCAGCGATTCCAACGGCGCATACACCCTTACGCCCTGAAGATTGTAAATAGGCAGCCCTTCGAGCTGGCGCACGTCGAAAGTCTCAGGCAGGCTTATGCCCACATCTTCAGGATTACCCCTTCCGTTAAGCAAAGGGTAAGGATCAACGCCTACGGTCTGTCCCCACGGAGCCGGGTCTTGGCCGCCGTTGAGAAGCACGCAGATGCGTCCGTCGGCGAAGTCAAGCTTCGGACAAGCCGTTAGCCCCGACGTATCGGCAAAATCATTCGACATAACGCCTATGGACATGTCTCCATCGGCCGACAAATCCGGATAATAACAGTTCACAAACTTCAGCGTCGCCTCATAAGGCCCGCCGAAGTCTGACATCCTTACCTTACCAATTATCGAAGCTTTCGGGATATCAACGATACCGGTTCCGCTTAGTCCGCTCGTGCCAACACTGCCATAAGAGTAAGTACCGGCTATCTCCTCGTCGCCGTCGTCAACGCAGTCGTATATCGAGGCTATGCCGCCCACGAAGCCGTCGCCGGATATTTTGCCTACATTATAACAATTGCGAACGGAAGAAGAACTGACGACGCCGAACAAGCCTCCACAATTATAAGCCCCAGTCACATCGCCTTCGTTATAACACTGTTCGGCGTCACCCATGAGATTAAGGCAAAGCCCCGCAACGTAGCAATTATCACGTTCGCCGGCTTTGTCTGAATAAACATCACCCGAATTATGACACAATAGAATTTTCCCCGTAACCGTATAAACCAATCCGGCAGCTTTAGGGTCATAAGGCGAATCGTCGGCCAGCCCATTGATATTACCGATATTGTAACAATGGCTAATGTCGGTAACAGTACCCGATACGAGTCCGTAGGAACAGCAGCCAAACACGTCGCCGAGATTATAACAGCCGTCCATAAGCCGCACGTCAGCCGAAGCTATGCCCGAGGAGAGGTAACCGTCGCCTCCGCTTATCTTGCCAACATTGCAACAACGCACCAGTCGGCCTACTGAACCTCTGCCTATCAATCCACCGACATTACCCCCGTATGACTCATCCCCAACGTCGAAAGTCCTGACAAGTCCCGAGTTATAACAATCTTCAAAGACGGCATCAGAGCTGGCGGAATAACCGAAAAGGCCTCCAAGGCAATTGCATCCAAGAATGACACCCTCGTTGCCGCAGCCGGCAACCGGCGACGAACTAATGAACTCGCCGACCAATCCCCCACCCTTGGGACTTACAAGTTCAACATTAGTAAAATCAACAATACCCCTATTGACACATTCAGACATCTCGCCATACATGTTAAGCCTGCCGGCTATTCCCCCGACACAAGCAGCCACGCCGAGGTTTCCTTCCTCAAGGGATATACGTCCGGAATTGTCACAACCGGAAATTCCGGCAAGACTGCCGTCACCGATAATGCCGCCCGATGCCAACACGCCGTAAACGGCATTCGCGTTGGACAGATTTGCGACGACACCCTCGTTCGACGGAATATACCCTACAATACCTCCGGAAATGCCACTGCCGTAAATCACACCGGAATTAGAGCAATCGGATATTACCGGTTTTGCACTGCCGCCGTAATACCCGACTATTCCCCCGACGCAGGTTATACTCTCGACATTACCATTCTCGATAGACGTGCATTGTACGGTTGCGCTGTTGCCACACCCCGTAACAGAGGCCGTGCCCCACAAATACCCGGCAATACCTCCGGCTAATGTATAGGAAGGCGACGCAGAGGAAACGCCGACTGTCATGTCACGAGAAACAAAGCCGTCGCTGTTACAACCGGCAATAAGGCCGTTGTCAAGCCTGCCCACGACAAGCCCCACGCAATAACACGCCGTCGACGACTCATCGCCGTAAGCCCCCGAGGCAGTTACGTTAAGGCTGCGTATCTCGCTGTCTTCGGCCGCCCCGAACAAGCCGTTGCACTGATAGGCCAAGTCAAGATAAAGTCCCCTTACGGTGTGTCCCCTACCGTCGAACTTACCCTTAAACCGTATTCCATGGTTCCAATCGTACCCAACCGGCACCCACGCCTGCGGCTGTCCGTCGCCGTCAACCGTTCCGTCGGCATTGAACGTAAAGCCGGGATTAAGGTCGATGTCGGCCGTAAGGGCGAAGCATACTCCCTCATACGTGGTTCCGTTGTTCACATACCAAGCGAGGTTGGCCAACTGTTGCGCAGAGTTGATAAGATAAGGGCTTTCCTCCGTTCCGAGGCCCTCGTAATAAGGCCGCTCGGCCACTTCCCCCGGATACGTCCAACTTTGGGCTGAAGCCACGGCATGCCCTTGCAAAAGGGAAGCGGCGACTAAAGCCATCACCAGTGAAAGAAAATTCTTTTTCATACTAACTAATATGTTTTTTTGTTTCTAATTCTAAAAGCAAAAGTAAACATTATTTTTAGAATCATGGAGATTTTATTTCATTAAAATTGTGTTTATATTTTCACAAGACATGAAAATACGACATATTTTGATTAATTTTGCGCATTGATTAAACTTACAAAACAAGATGAAAAATATAAATACAAGACGAAGCATAAGGAAATACTCCGACAAGGAAGTGTCTGACGAGCTGCTCAACCGCATGCTCTCCGAGGCGTCGCGCACGCAGACGATGGGCAACATGCAGCTTTACAGCGTGGTAATAACCCGTTCGGCCGAAATGAAAGCAAAACTTGCGCCTGCCCATTTCAACCAGCCGATGGTAACCGAAGCGCCGGTTGTGCTGACCGTATGCGCCGACTTCAACCGCGCGAGCAGCTGGTGCCGCTGCCGCAAGGCCGAGCCGGGATACGACAATTTCCTCTCGTTCATCAACGCCGCCACCGACGCACTGCTCTACACGCAGACGTTCTGCAACCTCGCAGAAGAGGAAGGGCTCGGCCTGTGCTTCCTCGGCACAACGGTATACATGCCCCAGATGATCATCGACACTCTGCAACTGCCTAAATTGGTGATGCCCGTGGCCACGATTACGCTCGGATGGCCGGCGGAGAATCCGCCGCTCACCGACCGCCTGCCCTTGGCGTCGTTCGTACACGGCGAGACCTACCACGACTACTCCCCCGCCGACATCGACCGCTATTACGGCCCGAAGGAAGAACTGGAGGAGAACAAGGAGTTCGTGCGCATAAACCAAAAAGAGACCCTGGCGCAAATCTTCACAGACATACGCTATACGAAGAAGGACAACGAAGCCATGTCGGCAGGAATGATGGAAGCGTTGAAAAGACAAGGATTCATTCTTTAATATGCAGACAAGCTGACGGTAACAAGCAGACAAGCCTGTTTCTACAAGCCATTAACAACAAAACGGACATCCCCGTCCGCCCGTCACCGCCAGCTTATTAACTATCATTTTCCGCCTTATGTTTTGCACATTGCGGCCGCAATGTGCAAAACATAAGGCGGAAAATGATAAACAATGTAAAATCATTGGTTTTTCTTGCGGAATTATTTGGAAGTGTAAGAAAAAGTTCGTAATTTTATGGCAGAAAACAAGAAGAAAGACATTTAAAAGTTGTCTGCGGTCTCTTAAATATTGAAAAGTAATGTCAGGCAACCCTGATTATTAGACAACTGATGAACATGTGATTTACTCATCGAGTAATGGGGAGTTGCGAAAGATGGTAAATGTTTGATGTCATGGAGATGTTTTTTCACTAAGATGAGAGGGGAAAGGAAGAAAACAAGTTGTTGATATGGATGTTTAAGTTAATGGTAAGGCGGCTCCTTATTACTGAACCAAAGCCGAAGAGGATGTGCCAGAGGGCGCATCCTCTTTTTATTTGGCCAAATGCAACCGTTAGCGCAAAGACTATCCCGACACATTAGGACGGCATCCTTTGTATATTGGAAAAGAATGATTATCTTCGCATGCAATAAAAACGTATAACAAGTTATGGCAAATAAATATCAAAAGAGGATAAAACAAGGCATCGTCATGCCCTTGCAACAGTTCATCAACAGGGAAAAGTCGGCCGGCGTAGTGCTCGGCATAAGCATCGTCGCAGCCATGCTGTTGGCCAACTCGCCGTGGAGCCATGAGTATTTCCATCTGTTCGAGAACAAAGTCGGCTTCATATTCAACGGCGAACCTTATTTATATTACTCGCTGCACCATTGGATCAACGACGGGCTGATGTCGATGTTCTTCTTCGTCGTAGGCCTCGAACTTAAACGTGAGTTCATCGGCGGCGAACTGGCCGACCCGCGCAACACAATCCTACCGATAGGGGCTGCCGTGGCTGGGATGGCCGTGCCTGCGCTGATTTACGCCATGCTGAATGCCGGTACGAGCGCCGCCGGGGGATGGGGCATACCTATGGCTACCGACATAGCCTTCTCGTTGGCCATAATCTACGCCCTCGGCGACCGCGTTCCGCTTGCGGCAAAAGTATTCCTCACCACGCTCGCCATCGTCGACGACCTCGGGGCGGTGGTCGTCATCGCGCTTTTCTACACCTCGGAAATCTCAGTAGCCAACATAGCCGTCGGCGTAGCGTTCCTTTTGGTGATGTTCGCCGCCAATAAGGCGGGCGTCAAGAACGTCGTCTTCTACGGCCTGCTCGGCATCGGCGGAGTGTGGGTGGCCTTTCTCATGTCGGGCATCCACGCCACCATTGCCGCCGTGCTGGCCGCCTTCGTCATACCGGCCGACGCGCGCCTGTCCGAGCCTTTATACCTCAGGCGCGCGGCTGACAACCTGAGGAAGTTCGCCGCGATAAAGCCCAACAACGTCTCCACGCTCGAGCACGAACAGGTTGAGGTAATCGCCGACATGATGAACGACACGCGCGACGCCATACCACCGTCGCAGCGTCTGGAGCATGCCATGCACCCGTTCGTGTCGTTCGTCGTAATGCCCATATTCGCCCTGGCCAACGCCGGAGTGTCGTTCGCCGGACTCGACGCGCAAAGCGTATTCTCAACCAACGCCGCATTAGGCGTAGCCTTGGGCCTGCTTCTCGGCAAACCGCTCGGCATCACGCTCTCCACCCTGCTGCTCGTGCGCCTCGGCATAGCTAAGAAGAACGCCGCACTGACACTCCGCCGCATCGTGGGGCTCGGATTCCTTGCGTCGATCGGATTCACGATGTCGATGTTCATATCCACGCTCGCCTTCACTGACGCTACAATGCTGCTGCAGGCCAAACTGGGCATTTTCGCAGCGTCAATTGCCGGCGGGATAATCGGATACAAGCTGCTCGGCACGAAAAAATCCGCAAAAACCGGCACGACCGGCAACCGGCCGTGAACGCAATCAGTCCGCAGGCCGGCATGCCGTCCTGCGGACGTGTGTCATACATTTTACTTTTTATATGCATCCACAATAAAATAAAATCATGATTTTACCGTTTTTATGCAAATGTTGAAAAGGATAATATGAAAATAAGGCATTTTTTTGAAAAGAGAGAGCTGAAACTGCGCAAGAAGCGCATCGCCATGATGCTCTGTTGCATAGCGGCCTTGGTCGCCGTGTACGTGATCCTCACCTGGCCGAAAAAGAAAATCCCCGAAGCTCCGGTAGTATCGGTCGAACCGGTAGGAGTCGAGGATGTTGAGATTTACGGCGACTATGTAGGCCGTGTACGCGCCCAGCAGTTCGTCGAAGTGCGCGCCCGAGTCGAGGGCTTCCTCGAGCGCATGGCTTTCGAAGAAGGCACCTACGTGAAGAAAAACCAAGTATTGTTCGTCATCGACCAACGCCAATACAAGGCTAAAGCCGACAAGGCGCGGGCCCAACTGCGCAAGGACTCGGCCTTAGTGCGCAAGACCAAGCGCGACCTTGACCGCATACGTCCGCTGTTCGAGCAGAACGCAGCAAGCCGCCTCGACCTCGACAACGCCACGGCCGCTTACGAAACAGCCGTAGCAAGCATGGGCATGAGCCGCGCCGACCTTGACCAAGCCGAGCAGGAACTTAGTTATACGTATGTGCGTTCGCCCATTTCCGGTTACATCAGCGAACGTCTTGTCGACCTCGGCACGTTGGTCGGCACCAGCGGAAAGTCGTTGTTGGCCACGGTCGTAAAAAGCGACACCGTGCTTGTAGACTTCAGCATGACCGCCCTTGATTACCTGAAAAGCAAGGAGCGCAACATCATCCTCGGCCGACGCGACTCGTCGCGCTCATGGCAACCCAACGTTACGATCACACTTGCCGACAACAGCGTCTATCCATACAAGGGACTTGTCGACTTCGCAGAGCCCCAAGTAAGTCCCAAGACAGGTACGTTCTCCGTGCGTGCCGAGATGCCCAACCCCGAGCATGTGCTGTTGCCAGGCCAGTTTACAAAGGTTCACGCACTGCTTGACGTACGTGAAAACGCCACCGTAGTGCCGCAAAAAGCACTTATAATAGAAAAAGGCGGCGCATATATTTATGTAATGCGCCGCGACTCAACGGCAGAGCGCCGCTTCATAGAACTCGGCCCTGAGTTCGGTAACAAAGTCGTCGTCGAGCGCGGACTCGCCCCGGGCGAAACCATAATCAGCGAAGGTTACCACAAGCTGACGCCGGGAATGAAAGTGCGCGTGGCTTCAAAGTCGGGAAACAAGCCGCGCGCAAAAGCACATTGAACCAAAGCCCATAGCCAATGAAAGTTAATTTCTTCATAGACCGTCCGGTATTCTCGATTGTCATATCCGTCCTCATCGTCGTCGTAGGACTCATCGGACTTACGATGCTTCCCATCGACCAATACCCGCAGATAACACCGCCGGTGGTTAAGATCAGCGCCTCTTATCCCGGCGCAAGCGCCCTTACCGTGTCGCAGGCAGTTGCAACGCCTATCGAACAGGAACTGAACGGTACGCCGGGTATGCTTTACATGGAGTCAAACAGCTCAAACTCGGGAGCATTCTCGGCAACGGTTACGTTCGACATTTCGTCCGATCCCGACCTTGCGGCTGTCGAAATACAGAACCGTATAAAGCTCGCCGAATCCCGTTTGCCGGCCGAAGTCGTGCAAAACGGTATCGAGATAGAGAAACAGGCGGCCAGCCAGTTGCTCACAATCTGCCTTACGTCAAACGATCCGAAGTTCGACGAAATTTATTTGAGCAACTTCGCCACGCTGAACGTGCTCGACCTGTTGCGCCGCATACCGGGAGTCGGGCGCGTGTCGAATATCGGAAGCCGTTATTACGCCATGCAAATATGGGTAGATCCGGCGCGCTTGGCCAGTTTCGGGTTGACCGTTCAAGACGTACAGAACGCCTTGAAAGACCAAAACAGAGAGTCGGCGGCCGGCGTCTTGGGACAACAACCGGTACAAGGACTCGACTTCACCATCCCCATAACAGCGCAGGGCCGATTGTCATCGGCAGCGCAATTCGAGGAAATAGTGCTCCGCGC
This sequence comes from uncultured Prevotella sp., assembly GCA_944320675.1. GTDB lineage: Bacteria > Bacteroidota > Bacteroidia > Bacteroidales > Bacteroidaceae > Prevotella. The sequence continues at coordinate 5,667 of CALUIJ010000040.1, read as the reverse complement.
CAACGCCGACGGTTCGTTCATCCGCCTGCGCGACGTAGCCCGCGTATCTCTCGAAGCTCAGTCGTACAACACCGAGAGCGGCATCAACGGCGGCAACGCCGCCGTGCTCGGAGTGTATATGTTGCCTGGAGCCAACGCGATGGAGGTCGCAGACAAGGTTAAAGAGACGATGGAAAACATCAGCAAGACCTTTCCCGAAGGGATGAAGTATGAGATTCCGTTCGACATGACGACTTATATTTCAGAGTCGATCCACGAAGTTTACAAGACGCTCTTCGAGGCGCTTATATTGGTCATTATTGTCGTTTTCCTGTTCCTCCAAAGCTGGCGCGCAACCGTCATTCCGCTTGTTGCCGTTCCGATTTCCCTGATAGGAACGTTCGGATTCATGCTTATATTCGGCTTTTCGCTCAACATGCTCACGCTGTTGGGACTTGTCCTTGCCATCGGTTTGGTTGTAGACGATGCCATAGTGGTGGTCGAGAACGTCGAGCGCATCATGGAAGAAGAGCACTTAAGCCCGTATGAGGCAACGAAAAAAGCGATGAAAGGACTCACGGGCGCACTCATAGCAACGTCGATGGTGCTTGCGGCCGTGTTCGTTCCGGTCAGTTTCCTTTCGGGCATAACCGGACAACTTTACCGTCAGTTCAGCGTAACGATCGTCATTTCCGTGCTGCTTTCCACGATAGTAGCCCTCACGCTGAGTCCGGTGATGTGCTCGCTAATACTTAAACCGGTAGATAAGAACAAGCCGAAAAACCGTGTTTTCCGCGCCATCAACCGTTGGCTTGACTTCGGCAACAGCAAGTACCTTTCAGGAATAGCCAACGTTATAAAGAATCCTAAACGTGTCGGCGTAGGTTTTTGCATGATATTGATCATGATTTTCATTCTCTACCGCCTTACGCCGACAAGCTTCCTACCCGCCGAAGACCAGGGTTACTTTACAATAGAGCTTGAAATGCCCGAGGGAACGACGCTCGAACGCACACGCACCGTCACGAACCGCGCCATCGCCTACTTGATGAAAGACCCTTCGGTTGAATACGTGCAGAACGTGACCGGTACCAGTCCGCGCGTCGGAACCAGCCAGACAAGGGCGCAGCTGACCGTCATCCTTAAAGAATGGAAAGAGCGCGACGACACCACGATAGGCGACATCATGGCCGGAGTGGGCCGCGAACTGTCGGAATATCCCGAATGCAAGTACTACCTTTCAACGCCGCCGGTAATTCCGGGGCTCGGTTCGTCGGGCGGATTCGAAATGCAGCTCGAGGCGCACGGCGACGCGACGTATGACGACTTGGTGCATGCGGCCGACACGCTGATGCACTACGCCTCTATGCGAAAGGAGCTGTCAGGACTTTCCTCATCATTGCAGGCTGAGATTCCGCAACTGTATTTCGACGTAGACCGTGACAAGGTGAAGATGCTCGGAGTGCCTTTGGCCGACGTATTCTCTACGATGAAGGCATACACAGGTTCGGTTTACGTGAACGACTTCAACATGTTCAACCGCATTTACCGAGTTTACATACAGGCGGAGGCACCTTACCGCGAGCACCGCGACAACATTAGCCTTTACTTCGTGCGCGGAGACGACGGCGACATGATACCCCTTACGGCACTCGGCACTACCGAATACACAACCGGCCCGGGCAGCATCAAACGCTTCAACATGTTCAACACGGCGATCATACGAGGCACAGCAGCGCAAGGTTACAGTTCGGGCCAGGCCATGGAAGTGATGGAAGAATTAGTGCGCGAGCACCTTCCCGACAACATAGGGCTCGAATGGAGCGGCCTGTCTTACCAAGAGAAGCAGGCAGGCGGACAAACGGGACTCGTCCTGGCACTTGTGTTCCTGTTCGTGTTCCTGTTCCTCGCCGCGCTTTACGAAAGCTGGAGCGTGCCCGTATCGGTACTGTTGTCGCTGCCGGTGGCCGCGTTAGGTGCATACGTCGGCATTACGGTATGCGGACTGGAGAACGACACATACTTCCAAATCGGACTCGTAATGCTTATGGGTCTGGCGGCAAAGAACGCCATACTTATCGTCGAGTTCGCAAAAGACGAGGTGGATTCGGGCGTTAACATCTTCAAGGCCGCCCTGCATGCGGCACGCCTGCGTTTCCGCCCCATCCTGATGACATCGTTCGCCTTCATACTCGGCATCCTGCCGATGGTGGTTGCCTCGGGGCCCGGAGCGGCCAGCCGCAGTGCCATAGGCACCGGCGTTTTCTTCGGAATGATAGCCGCCGTAACCATCGGCATCCTGCTCATACCATTCTTCTTCATCACGATATACAAGGGCAAGGCCAAAGCTAAGGCATTGAAAGGCGGCATTGGCCCGAAAGCAATACAACAGCAAGAATAATCATGGCACATAAATTTAAACAGATACGGTTCGTTTTCAGCGTCCTTGTTTTAGCCGTCCTGACGGCATCATGCCAAATCGGACGACAATACACACGCCCCGACATCAAGTTGCCGACGACTTTAGCCGACGAGGAAAGCACCGACTCGGCTTCATTAGCCGACCGTTCGTGGACGGAAGTGTACACCGACTCAATACTGCAAGGCCACATCAGCAAAGCCCTGAAATACAATAAAGACATGCTGATGGCAGCCGCCCGTGTGAAGGAACTGGCTGAAATGAAGCGCATCGACTACGCAAAGATGTTCCCGTCGTTAGACTTACGCATTTACGCCGAAAAGGAAAAAGACAACTACGGAGGCGACAATCCGTCGGACGACAACCAGTTTGACCTGAAAGCCAATATCTCGTGGGAGCTCGACCTATGGGGGAAGCTGCGCTGGGCGCGCGATGCGAGCATGGCCGAATTCATGGCTTCAATCGAGAACCAGCGGGCCGTGCAGATGAGCCTCATCGCCCAAGTGGCCCAAGCATATTATGAGTTGGTCGCGCTCGATAACGAGCTGTCAATTGTAAGGCAGACCGTTACGGCGCGACGCGAAAGCGAACACCTTGCGAAAATACGCTACGAAGGCGGACTAACGTCGGAAGTGACATACCGCCAGGCGCAAGTCGAGCTGTCGCGCACGGCCACGCTTGAGCCCGACCTTGAACGGCAAATCACGGCGAAAGAGAACGAACTTGCCTTCCTAACGGGCGAATATCCACACCATATAGAACGCTCGCCGCTGCCGCAGGAACTGAATTACCTTGACAGTCTGCCGGTAGGACTGCCCTCATCGCTGTTAGAGAGGCGTCCCGACGTGCGCGAAGCCGAACAGAAACTGATCGCCGCCAACGCCGCCGTAGGCGTGGCATACACGAGCATGTTCCCCAACATTGCGCTGACGGCAAACCTCGGCGCGGAGAGCGAGGAACTGAAAGACCTGCTGCACTCGCCTTACCATCTGCTGAGTGCCAACCTTTTGCAGCCGGTATTCGCCATGGGAAAGAACCGCGCGCGGCATAAGGCGGCAAAAGCGGCTTACGAGCGCGCCGTCTACGCATACGAAAAGACCGTCCTTTCGGCGTTCAGGGACGCATTCGACGCAATCGCAAGTTTCAACAAGGTAAAGGAAATATACCGTACACGCTACGAACTCGAAAGTTCGTCGAAGACCGCCTTGTCGCTGGCCTTAGTGCAATACGTGAACGGCGCGATAGGATACATGGACCTGCTCGACGCACAGCGTACATACCTCGATGCGCAGATCGGCCTCAGCAACGCCCTGCTCGACAGCCAACTGGCCACGGTCAACCTCTACAAGGCACTCGGCGGAGGATGGGATTTGCGCTAAACCGGAACGATTATTAACATCAGTTTGGTATAATGAAAAGGTATCCATTCAAAACCGTAAGAAGTCTGTGGCATACCGTCATTCCGGGCTTAGACCCGGAATCCAAGAAACATACTTTCGAGAATAAAGTGTTTTTTTATACTGGATTCCGGGTCTAAGCCCGGAATGACGGTATGCCACAGACTTCTTGAAGTTTAGAATTGTACCATTTGTTTTTAGAATGGTTACATTCTTCTTATTCCGAACTGACGTATTATTAGTATTTACAGACAAATAACGAGCGGACAAGGGACATTGCCTTTGTCCGCCCGTTTTCTGTCATTATATTACTTTTTGCAACTAACTCGCCTACTTATTACTATTAACTTGTCTGCTTGTTACTTGTCAACTCGTCTGCTAAAAAAACTATTTGCACGACGGAGTCCATGGCTTCAGCTGCTTGAAGAAGTCGTTGCCCTTATCGTCTACGAGGATGAACGCCGGGAAGTCAACCACGTTTATCTTCCATATAGCCTCCATGCCAAGCTCGGGATACTCAACGCACTCGATGCTCTTGATGCTGTTCATCGAAAGAACTGCGGCCGGACCGCCGATACTTCCGAGGTAAAAACCGCCGTGCTTCTTGCATGCGTCGGTTACAACCTGGGTGCGGTTACCCTTTGCAATCATCACCATAGAGCCTCCGTGGTCTTGGAACTCGTCTACATACGGATCCATGCGGTTGGCCGTAGTCGGACCCATAGAGCCGCAAGGCATGCCTTCGGGAGTCTTTGCGGGGCCGGCGTAGAGCACGGGATGATCCTTGAAATACTGCGGCAGGTCCTCGCCGGCGTCCAGGCGGGCTTTCAGTTTGGCGTGGGCTATGTCGCGCGCCACGATTATCGTACCGTTGAGGCTTACGCGGGTTGATACGGGATACTGCGAAAGAATCTTGCAAATCTCGCTCATCGGCTGGTTGAGGTCTATGCGCACTGCGTCGCCCTCGCCTGCGTTGCGCAGCTCTTCGGGGATGAGCTGGCCGGGGTTGTCGTCGAGTTTCTCAATCCAAACGCCGTCCTTGTTGATCTTGGCCTTGATGTTTCGGTCGGCAGAGCAGCTCACGCCGAGGCCGATAGGACATGATGCGCCGTGTCGCGGCAGGCGGATTACGCGGATGTCGTGGGCGAAATACTTGCCGCCGAACTGTGCTCCGAGGCCTATCTTGTGGGCTTCGTCGAGCAGCTGCTTCTCAAGCTCTACGTCGCGGAAGGCGCGTCCCGTCTCGTCGCCCGTCGTCGGGAGGTTGTCGTAATAATGGGTTGAAGCCAGCTTAACGGTAAGCAAGTTCTTCTCGGCCGACGTTCCGCCGATAACGAACGCTATGTGGTAAGGAGGACAAGCGGCCGTGCCGAGCGTCTTCATCTTCTCTACGAGAAACGGAACGAGCGTGCCTGGATTCTGTATCCTGGCCTTCGTCTCCTGGTAGAAGTATGTCTTGTTGGCCGAACCGCCGCCCTTGACTACGCAAAGGAACTTGTATTCGGCTCCCTCCGTGGCCTCGATGTCTATCTGTGCAGGCAGGTTGCAGCGCGTGTTCACCTCTTCGTACATCGAGAGGGGCGCGTTCTGCGAGTAGCGCAGGTTCTCTTCCGTGTAAGTCTTATACACGCCTTTCGACAGTGCTTCCTCGTCGCAGAAGCCCGTCCACACCTGCTGTCCCTTCTCGCCGTGGATTATCGCCGTGCCCGTGTCCTGGCAGAAAGGCAGCTTGCCCTTGCATGCCACCTCGGCGTTGCGAAGGAACGTCAGCGCAACGTACTTGTCGTTGTCGCTCGCCTCGGGGTCGGCGAGTATCTTTGCCACCTGCTCGTTGTGCGAGCGGCGCAGCAGGAAGTTTACGTCCCTGAAAGC
>CALUIJ010000039.1 GCA_944320675.1 uncultured Prevotella sp. | reverse complement strand
GAACTGCATCTTTTGCGGCACAAACGGTGGCGAGCAATACCGTGTTGCCCATGCGGAGCACGCAGGAGCCGTCAGCCTGTTTTGCCACTTTCCCGGTTTCAATGCTGATGGTCCTTCCATCAGGCAGTGAAACTGTTTTCGTAATTACGTTCATCTAAAAAATAAAAAATGTCTTTTTACATCAAAAAAATCATGGCAAAGATACTTGTTTTTTAACTAACCGAAGACGGTTTTGCATTAAAACTGCGTTAAATTGTCTTTTTTTAGCAGACAAGCAGATTCTTAGAAGCAGACAAGCAGTCAGCAGACAAGCAGACAAGGAGATTTGTCTTGTTGCCAGGCGCGCATGTTTTTGGAATAGGGTATGTGTTAATATTACGTTAGTTCGGTATAAGAAGAATGTAATCATTCTAAAAACAAATGGCACCATTCTAAACCGTAAGAAGTCGGTGGCATTTTGTCATTCCGGGCTTAGACCCGGAATCCAGTATAAAAACGCTTTATTCGCAAAATGATGTTTCCTGGATTCCGGGTCTAAGCCCGGAATGACAAAATGCCACCGACTGTATTGAGTCCAATGCAATAACTGGTGTTTTGTGAAATTATCCTTATGCCGAGCTGACGTAGTATAGGTTAATATTGGACAAATCTCCTTGTCTGCTTGTCTGCTGACTGCTTGTCAGCTAAAGCAAATCTCCTTGTCTGCTTGTCACTTGTCTGCTTGTCTGCTAAAACAAATCTGCTTGTCAGCTGGAAATAAATTCCCGGCGACACGGTTTGTCGCAATACGTCGGTATATTTGCAGTGTATGAATAACTTATGTGAAACTAAATAAGATCAGGATTATGGCAACGAGGAAAAAACGCACTAAAAGGGCGGCGTCACGCAACGAGTTTTTCGAGAGGTATTGTGCAATCGTGCAGAGCGTTAACTCCAGAATGCCGGAACCGGTGGAATTTGATTACGAGGCTTTTAGCCACGGCGACGGCTGTGGTCGCGGCGGTTACGGCGGCGGTGTATCCGATTTCGGCAACCGTTGTGACTATGACGGCGGTTTCGACCACGACGGCTACGATTACTTTGACGGCAACGACGACCGCGATTATTGACCCTCTGTCTGTCTGACCGGACATGGCGGACGGAAATCGTAAGCATGGCATGCGGTTTTGCTTGCATCCTTTTGCCGGTGTTGCACTGTGCGTCGACGACCGTAAGTAAAACCACGGCTTGTTGTTACGATTTCAAAAGACGGTCTTTCGGCGTGTAAAAGGCAGTTTTTCAGCATGCGATAGGCTACCTTTTGCACACCGAAAAGCTGCCTTTTGAGAGGTTGTAAATCATTGATACGCCGAAATGTTGCAGCCGATCGTTTTTTCATCCTACGTTTGGCAAGGCGTTTATTGTTGTTAATGTGATACGGTTCTTATGTGAAATGAAAATAAAAGCTCGTTTCCCTCGCTTTTATTTTGCATTTCGCTCGACTTGCATTAACTTTGCACCTATGTTGAAAAATATCTTGCTCGTAGCCTTGGGCGGAGCCGTGGGCAGCGTGGCGCGCTATTTGCTGTCAAGGGCGCTCAACGGCACGGTGCTGGCCGTGTTCCCCTTGGGTACGATGACGGCCAACGTGCTGGGATGCCTTGTCATAGGACTGGCCGACGGCGACGGCGCGCCCATAGGGGCCGGCCTGAAGTTGCTGCTCATGGTGGGCTTCTGCGGCGGCTTCACCACTTTCAGCACGTTCATGAACGAGTCGCTCACGCTCCTCAAGACCGGCGACGCCCTGACTTCCGCGCTCTACGCAGGCGCGAGCGTCGCCCTCGGGTTGGCGGCCGTAGTGGCGGGATTACAACTTGCAAAACTCTTATAACGATGAAACATACATTCAAAAACATCTGCGCCGCGGCTGCGTGCGCCCTCGTGGTTGCCGCGCTGGCCTCGTGCGACAACAGGAAATTCCGCGTAGGCGGAAACATAACCGAAGCTACCGACTCCGTGCTTTACTTCGAGAACATGAGCCTCGACGGCCCCGTCGCCGTCGACTCGGTGAAGCTCGGCGGCGACGGCTCGTTCAGCTTCAGCGGCAAAGCCCCCGAGGCTCCCGAGTTCTACCGCCTGCGCATAGCCGGACAGATAATCAACCTCAGCGTCGACTCTACCGAGACCATCACCGTGAAGGCCGCTTACCCCACCATGGCCACGGCCTACGAGGTGGAAGGCTCGGCCGAATGCGCCACCATCAAGGAGCTTGCCCTTAAGCAGATAGGCCTGCAGGGCCGCGTCATGGCCGTGGAGCGCAACGCCGCGCTCGGCTTCGACCAGGCGCGCGACAGCGTGGCGCGCATGATAGAGGCCTACAAGCAGGACATCAAGCTTAACTACATATTCAAGGCACCGATGCGCGCCTCGTCGTATTTCGCCCTCTTCCAGGCCCTCGGCAACCGCCTCATATTCAATCCGCGCGAAAGCGAGGACGACATTAAGGCCTTCGCCGCCGTGGCCACCAGCTGGGACACTTACCATCCGGGCTCGCTGCGCGGCAAGAACCTGCACAACATCGCCATCGAAGGCATGCGCACCGTGCGCATCGTGCGCAACAACCGCGCCGCCGCCATGGTCGACGCCAGCAAGATCAACACTACCAACATAATCGACATCGCCCTGTCCGACAACAAGGGAGCGGTGCGCCGCCTTACCGACCTTAAGGGCAAGGTCGTCATGCTCGACTTCCACGTGTTCGGCGCGGACGGCTCGACCAAGCGCATAATGCAGCTGCGCGACGTCTATAATAAGTACCATGCGCGCGGATTCGAGATATACCAAGTGGCCCTCGACCCCGACGAGCACTTCTGGAAGACGCAGACCGCCGCGCTGCCCTGGATAAGCGTGCGCGACGCCGACGGCCTGCAGTCGCATTACCTCCAGCTGTACAACGTGCAGTCGATACCTACGTTCTTCCTCGTAGGCCGCGACAACGCCCTCGACAAGCGCGACGTGCAGATAAAGGACTTGGATGCCGAGATAGAGTCGCTTCTCGGAAAGTAATACCTCATGCTTACGCCGCTCCAGTCCCCGATGGTGCGTCCACGGGGACTGGAGCGGCATCTTTTTATTCTTATTTTAAATCCTTTGTAACATCCGTTTACAAATTTTTCGCTACCTTTGCCGACGTTTTCAAGATATTAAACAAAATTTTTTTTAACGTCATGGTAAAACGAATGCGATTATTATTCGCCGCCGTCATGCTTGTTATGGCGGCCGTAGTGAACGCCCAGATTACCACCTCGTCGATGTCGGGACAGGTTTCCGACGCGCAGGGCGAGGACGTAATCGGCGCAACCGTCAGGGTAACCCACAAGCCTTCGGGCACTACCTACAACGCCGTCACCAACATCGACGGACGCTGGGCCATACAAGGTATGCGCGTGGGTGGCCCGTATGAAGTGAAAATCTCTTACGTAGGCTTCGCCGAGAAAGACTACCGGGGCATCACCCTGCAGCTCGGCGAGACATTCAACCTTAACACAACGATGTCGGAAGACGTTAACGAGCTTGGCGAAATCGTCGTCGTAGGCAACGGCTCGAAGTTCGCAGCCGAGAAGACCGGAGCAACCACCAACATCTCGAACGCGCAGATCACCGCCCTGCCCACCGTCAACCGCAGCATCGAGGACATAGCCCGCCTCTCGCCCTACGCCAACGGCATGAGCATGGCCGGCGGCGACGGACGCTCGACCAACTTCACCCTCGACGGCGCGAACCTGAACAACAACTTCGGACTCAACGACGGACTGCCCGGCGGCGGCAACCCAATCTCGATGGACGCAATCGACGAAGTGCAGGTGGTAGTAGCCCCCTATGACGTGCGCCAGACAAACTTCATCGGCGGAGGAATCAACGCCGTGACAAAGTCGGGTACCAACACGTTCAAGGGTACGGCCTACATCTACCACAACAACGAGAACATGCACGGCAACCGTGTTGCCGATCAAGACCTCGGCGAGCGCGGCACCGACCGTCTGACCACATACGGCTTCACCCTCGGAGGCCCCATCGTGAAAGACAAGCTCTTCTTCTTCGCCAACGCAGAATATTCCAAAATACCTACCGTAGCCAACCGCTGGCGCGCGTCAGAGGACGGCGTGGCCGATGCTGAGAACTATATCTCGCGCACGACCGTGGCCGACATGGAAAAGGTACGCAACTTCCTCATCGACCGATACGGCTACGACCCGGGTTCGTACACAAGCTTCCCGGCCGACGAGGACAACCTCAAGCTCCTCGCCCGCGTGGACTGGAACATCACGAACAACCATCACTTGGCCGTGCGCTACAACTATACGAAGAACACGGCGTGGAACGCGACCAACGGAAACTCGAGCGATACCGGCTCAAGGCTCAACAACATGAACCGTTTTTCGCAGTACTCGATGGCCTTCTCCAACTCGATGTACTCGCAGAACAACTCAGTCAGCACCGTATCGGCCGACCTGAACAGCCGCTTCGGCAACAACATCTCGAACCAGCTGCTCTTCACTTACACGAACATCGACGAGAAGCGCGGTTCCGATTCGTCCCCGTTCCCGTTCGTTGACATAATGAACGGCTACGACGCCTCTACCAACATGCAGACACTGGAGCCGTACATGAGCTTCGGCTACGAGCTGTTCACGCACAACAACCGCGTGCAGAACAAGATTCTTACGCTTAACGACAACTTCACGTATTACCTCGGCGACCATAAGCTCATGGCCGGATTCAAGTTCGAGCACCAGATGGCCAACAACTCGTACATGCGCAACGGCACGGGTTACTACCGCTACCGCTCGCTCGACGACTTCCTGAACGGCGCAGCCCCCGAGACCGTCGCCCTCAGCTACGGCTACAACGGAGAGACCAACCCGGCAGCCGAGGTGAAGTTCAACCAATACGGATGGTACGTGCAAGACGAGTGGAACGCCCTGCCCAACCTCATGATTACGGGCGGCGTGCGCTTCGACCTGCTCTCGTTTGACAGCGACGACCTGATGTGCAACAACGCAATCTACAACCTCGACTTCGGCGGACGCCATATCGACACTGGCCGCTGGCCGGGCAGCAACGTGCAGATTTCGCCCCGTATAGGCTTCACTTGGGACGTATTCAACGACAAGCGACTGAAAGTCCGTGGAGGTACTGGCCTCTTCGCAGGCCGTCTGCCCCTTGTGTTCTTCACCAACATGCCTACCAACTCGGGCATGGTGCAGAACCTTGTGAACGCCGTAACCAGCTATTCGAAGACTACCACGGGCCTTGTTACAGGCCGCGACCCGCTGCTTGACAAGTTCAAGGGAGGCCTCGTGACCGACGTGAACCAGATACGCGAGCTGCTCGGAGCACCAGAGAGTATCACTCCGGAGGAGGGAACTCTGCCCACCAAGATTGCCGGAGTTGACCCCGACTTCAAGATGCCGCAGGTATGGAAGTCGTCAATCGCCGTTGACTACCAGTTCCCTGTGTCGTTCCCGCTGACCCTTACAGGCGAGTTCACCTACATAAGGAAAATCAACGACGTGATGATCAACAACTACAACTTCAAGCCGGTGGGCGACAATGCAAACCGCTTGCAGGGAGCTGACGACCGCATCATCTACGACTCTTCGAGCCTCTACTACCCGACGAAGAAGGACGAGACCAACCCCAAAGCGCCGTTCGTAGGCAGCGGAGCATCCGTACTTACGAACACGAGCCGCGGACACGGCTGGACTCTCAACTTCACGGCCACCGCAGAGCCTGTCAAGGACTTGCACCTCATGGCCGCATACACCCACACCGTGATGAAGGAAGTGTCGGGCATGCCGGGCAACGACCCATATTCGACATGGCAGGGCAACCTCACCGTCAACGGCGCGAACTACGGCGACGTGCACAACTCGGAGTATGTAATCCCCGACCGCATCATCGCTTCGGCCAGCTATAAGTACCACAACGACAACTTCTCGCTGTTCTACACCGGCTACAGGCCGTCGGGCTACAGCTTTACATACTACGGCGACCTCAACGGCGACGGCATCAGCGGCAACGACCTGATGTACATACCGAAGGACGACAGCGAGATCAACTTCACCGACGACGCCGACCGACAGCTCTTCTGGAACTTCGTCAACCAGGACGACTACCTGAAGAACCACAAGGGAGAGTACGCCGACTCTTACTCTGTGTTCGCACCGTGGGTTCACCGCTTCGACTTCCGCTGGACGCACGACTTCAACCTGAAGGTGGGCAAAACGCACCACACGCTGCAGCTCATCCTCGACGTGATGAACGTAGGCAACCTGTTCAACTCGAAGTGGGGCGTGGAGAAGAACATGTCTTCTTGCAACAACGGCCAGATACTGCAGGTTGACAGGATTGACAACGGCACTCCCTATTTCTCGATGTTCAGGGGAAGCAAGGGCGACCTGCCCGTTGCAACGGACACCTGGTCGTTCAACCGCAACTACGACCAGTGCTGGAAGATGCAGATCGGCGTGAAGTACTACTTCAACTGATAACATGTAAAATAGGAATTATCCTTATAACAAGGGCCGGCAGGACTGCTTAAAGGCGTCCTACCGGCCCTTTTAGCTTTGTTAAGCCTAAATCGTCATTAGAACGTAATACTTGAAGAAATGCTTGTTTTAATGTGAGTTCGGTATAAGGATAAAGAAAATGAATCCATCCTAATGGATAAGAAGTCGGTGGCATTTTGTCATTCCGGGCCGGGACCCGGAATCCAGAAAACATCCTTCTGTAAGCAAAGTGGTTGCACATACTGGATTCCGGGTCTAAGCCCGGAATGACAAAATGCCACCGACTGTATTGAGTTCAATGCAATAACTGATGTTTTGTGAAATTACCCTTATGCCGAACTGACGTTAATTTATTATGTCCGCACGTTCCGTAAGGAACGTATTTGATGCGGAAACACGTTTACATACGCCTCTGCGAGGCGTGCGGACGTAATAAATTACGTCCCTACAAGGGATGTCTGTTGGTGTTATGAAAATATTCATTATGTCGAACTGACGTTGTTTCACATACACTTAGGCCTGCTTATGCGTTAACCTGATGTGCGGCACGCCGTTCCCCTGTTCGATAGGGGCGATGGACGTGGGCGCGGCTACGTCAAGACGGACCTGTTCCAGAACACCTGCGTCTACCCCACGCTTTGCCGCCTGATAGGCGTGGAGCCGTCGGCGTGCGGCGGCGAGGCGGTAGGCGGCTTGCCCGCCGAGTGACGGCGGAAATATGAAAGGCCGTGTTTTGCAGCGCAAAACACGGCCTTTCACATGGTAAAACACGGCCTTTCGCACGGCAAAAGGCCGCCTTTTAGGATGTTAAACGTAATTAATTGATTACCAATGCGTTATCAATTTATTGTAAATCAAGGTAGATTCATCGTCGGAAAAGTAAAGGCCGCAATCGCGGCACATCCCTTGTAGGGACATAATTTATTATGAATATCCGCATTTGCCCAATGTCTTCACCCTCTTGAAAGAAGTCTGTTGCATACCGTCATTGC
>CALUIJ010000038.1 GCA_944320675.1 uncultured Prevotella sp. | reverse complement strand
CTTGGAGCAGGAGAAAGCGGAGCCGGAGCGGCCGTGTTGGCCAAGAAGGAAGGCTTCGACGTGTTCGTGTCCGACATGTCGGGCATAAAGGACAAGTATAAGGCCATGCTCGACTCGCACGGCATAGCGTGGGAGGAGGGCCGCCACACGGAGGAGAAGATCCTCGACGCCGACGAGATAATAAAAAGCCCGGGCATTCCCAACGAAGCGCCGATGGTGCGCAAGTGCGTGGAGAAAGGCATACACATAATCAGCGAAATAGAGTTCGCCGGACGCTACACCGACTCGAAAATGATATGCATCACGGGCAGCAACGGCAAGACTACGACCACCTCGCTCATCTACCACATATTCAAGAGTGCCGGCTACGACGCCGGACTGGCCGGCAACATCGGCAACAGCCTCGCACTGCAGGTGGCCGAGGACCCGCACGAGTACTACATCATAGAGCTTAGCTCGTTCCAGCTCGACAACATGTACGACTTCCGCGCCAACATCGCCATACTGCTGAACATCACGCCCGACCACCTCGACCGCTACGGCAACTGCATGCAAAACTACGTCGACGCGAAGATGCGCATCCTGCAGAACCAGACCGGCGAGGACTCGTTCATCTACTGGAACGACGACCCCATCATAGCCCGCGAGCTCGCGAAGTATGACATCAAGGCCATACGCTACCCCTTCTCAGAGCTTAAGGAGAAAGGCTCCATCGGCTACATCGAGGAGGGACAGTATAAGATAGAGAAGCCCACGCCCTTCAACATGGAACAGGAGGAGCTGAGCCTGACGGGCAAGCACAACATATACAACTCGCTCGCCGCCGGCATAGCCTCAAACGTGGCCGGCATAAGGAAGGAGTTCATCCGCAAGAGCCTTAGCGACTTCCCCGGCGTGGAACACCGCCTTGAGAAGGTGGCCAAGGTCGGCGGAGTGCAATACGTCAACGACTCGAAGGCCACCAACGTAGATGCGTGCTGGTATGCGCTCGAGAGCATGAAGACGCCCGTCATACTGATACTCGGCGGAAAGGACAAGGGCAACGACTACAACGCCATTAAGAACCTGGTTAAGGAGAAGTGCACGGGCCTTGTTTACCTCGGGGCCGACAACTCGAAGCTGCACGCCTTCTTCGACGGCATGGGCATACCCGTGCGCGACACACACTCGATGCGCGACTGCGTGGCCGCCTGCTACGAGATGGCGCGCCCCGGCGACACGGTTCTCCTGAGTCCCTGCTGCGCCAGCTTCGACCTCTTCAAGAACATGGAAGACCGCGGCGAGCAGTTCAAGACGCTCGTGAGGGGGCTGTAGAATATAAGTAGAAGTTAAAGAATTTAAAGAAGTTATAGAAGTTAAAGCCATATCCTTTGATGACAGAATACAGGCTTTTTGCTAATGAAGCATTTGGCTTTAACTTCTATAACTTCTTTAAATTCTATAAAATTCCCGTGGAAAAAATATGTTAAAAGACAAGACAACAGAAGGCAAGTTCAAGGGCGACGCCGTCATTTGGTCGGTGTTCTTCTTCCTCTGCCTCATCAGCATCATCGAAGTGTTCAGCGCGTCGAGCCACTTGTCGTTCAAGACGGGCGACTATCTCGCCCCCGTGCTGTACCACTGCCTGCTGCTGGCCGTAGGCGTGGTGGTGATGATATGTACGATGAACATACCATGCCGCTACTTCAAGCTGGTTACGCCGTTCGCCCTGCTAATCTCCTTCCTGATGCTCGTCATCGTGCTGTGCGTCGGCGAGACCACCAACGGCTCGCAACGCTGGATTGACTTCCTCGGCATACAGTTCCAGCCGTCAGAGATAGCCAAGGGCACGCTCATACTCGCCACCGCCCAGATACTCAGCGCAATGCAGACACCCGAGGGGGCCGACAAGCGCGCGTTCAAGTACATAATGACGGTGTGCCTGTTCATCATACCGCTCATCATGATTGAAAACCTTTCTACGGCGGTGCTCCTCTGCACGGTCATCTTCCTCATGATGTTCATCGGCAAGGTGCCCAAGATACAGCTCGGCCGGCTGCTCGGCGTAGTGGCCCTCACGCTGGCTTTCATCGTGACGGCGGTCATGGTGTTCGGCGAGGACAAGGAAGCAGGGACCGCCGACATGAAAGGCAAGCATGTAATGGTGCAGCAACAGGCGGAGGAAAAGGAAGAGGACGAGACTCTGCTCGAAAAGATATTCCACCGCTGCGACACGTGGAAATCGCGCATCGACAAGTTCCTGAGCAGCGGATACGTACCCCCCGAGAAACTCGACCTCAACGGCAAGGACGCACAGACGTCGCACGCAAACATTGCCATAGCCTCGTCAAACCTCATCGGCAAAGGCCCAGGCAACTCGGTGGAGCGCGACTTCCTCTCGCAGGCCTTCTCAGACTTCATCTACGCCATCATCGTAGAGGAGATGGGCATCTTCGGAGCCTTCTTCGTCTGCATGCTATACATTATCCTACTATTCCGCACGGCCACCATCGCCAGCCGCTGCGCCAACACCTTCCCCGCCCTGCTCATCATGGGCTTCGCCCTGCTGCTCGTCATCCAGGCCATGTTCAACATGGCCGTGGCCGTCGGCCTCGTGCCCGTCACCGGCCAGCCCCTGCCGCTGATAAGCAAGGGCGGCACGTCGACGATAATCAACTGCGCCTACATCGGAGTGATACTCAGCGTAAGCTATTCGGCGAAGAAGAAAGACGGATTGGACGAAGAACCGCAACAGAGAACGGCCGCGGCGTAAAACCACAATCACGCCCAACAGGCCGAAAACTTAAAACAATCTCATATAAAATCAACACACGTGTAAAATACGAACAAACTTATGGGAGACACCACTGAACTGGCAAGCGTGTCGATAGCCGACATAGTAGGGAGAGGGGCGGCGAGCCACATCGACGACGACCTGCTGCTGTTCGACGACCCGGCCGAAATACCGATGCCGGCAAGAGCCTGCCGGATTAACGACATAATAATCGGCCTGAGCCTCGGCGGCAGCTCTACTTACACGGCCAACACGGTGGAGTACACCGTCAACGAGGGCGACGCCATAATAATACCCTACGGCCAAGTGATAGAAAGATACCGGCCGCAGCCCGGGGCCAAGGGCATCTGCATAATGATGTCGCGCGGATTCTTCAACGAGTTCGTGAACGACATCCACGAAATGTCGCTGCTGATACTCTTCTCGCGCAGCAACCCCGTGTTCACGCTCGAAGAGGGCGAAAGGCGCAACGTGGCCGGCTACTTCAGCCTGATAAAAGAGAAAGTGGACGACGAGGGCAACCTATTCCGCAAGGACGTGGCGCGCCACCTCATCGCCGCCATGATATGCGAGCTGGGCAACGCCATCAACCGCATGCTGGCCTACCGCGGCGGCATCAAGCGCACGCGCGGCGAGTCGATATTCACCGACTTCATACGCCTCGTAGAGGACAACTACAAGCGCGAACGGCGCGTAAGCTGGTACGGAGGGCAGATGTGCATATCGTCGAAATACCTGTCGGAGACGGTGAAGAACGTCAGCGGGCGCGCCCCCAACGATTGGATTGACAACTACGTGATGACGGAACTGCGCGCCCAACTGCGCAATACGACCAAGAGCGTGAAGGAGATTGCCGCAGAAATGAACTTCCGCAACCAGTCGTTCCTCGGCAAGTATTTCAAGGAGCACGCCGGAATGTCGCCGGTGGCTTACAGGCGAAACCCCGCCGGGGCGTAGGCGCGCCCGGCTGACGGATAATAAGCCATGCAACAGATGCCAACGATAAAACCGCACAACCGCATAACCTTAAGACCGCATAACCGTATAACCTTAAGACCGCATAACCTTAAAACCCCAAACTTACAACATGCCCTGTTGCTTAAGCTGGCCTATGGTGGCGAGCAGTTCGTCGTACCACTCTTGGCCGAAGCGGCGCACGAGCGGCCCGCGCAGAAACTCGTAAACGTGCAGGCCGAGGGCCTCGCCCTTGGCGCGGGCGGCGGCGCACACGCTCCACTTATGATAGTTAAGGCCGACGAGGCCGCCAGCGAGACGCTTCACGCGTATGGGATAAAGTGCGCAGCTTATCGGTTTGCAGAAAGCCGAGCGGCCGTTGCGGTAGGCTTTTTCGAGCAGGCACAGGCACGTGCCGCCCTCGTGGCATGTGAACACGCAGTCCTTCCCGTCGACGATGCTCGTAACGAGCTCGCCCTCGGGGTCGTTGTATGCCACGCCCTGACGGTCGACAACGGCCTGGGCGCGCGCCGACATTTGCGGCCACACTTCGTCGAGCGAATCCTCTATTTCAGCTATCTCGTCGAGAGTCACCGGCGCGCCGGCATCGCCCTCCACGCAACACGCGCCCTTGCATGCGTCAAGGTCGCAACAAAACTTTTCAGTAATAACGTCGGGCGAAACGAGCACGTCGCCAACTTGGATTATCAATTCATAATTCATAATTCACAATGCATAATTCACAATGCATAATTCATAATGCTTAATGCATAATTAGCGACCACCTTACCTGGAACTATGCGCAGCCCGATTATGCATTATGAATTATGCATTAAAAAACTACCATTTTATAGGCTCCATGCCGTACTTCTCGAGATACTGGTTGGCAAGACTGAAGTGATGGTTGCCGAAAAAGCCGCGGTGGGCCGACAAGGGAGAGGGATGGGCCGAGCGCAGTATGAGGTGGCGCTGCTGGTCGATGAGCTGCGCCTTGCCCTGGGCGTAACTGCCCCAAAGGATGAACACAAGATGGTCGCGTCCGGCCGAGAGGGCGCGTATCACGGCGTCGGTGAATTCCTCCCAGCCGTGGCGTTGGTGGCTGCCGGCGGCATGCGCGCGCACGGTAAGCGTGGCGTTGAGCAGCAGCACGCCCTGCTCGGCCCAGCGCACGAGGCTTCCGCTCCGGGGCACGGGCGTGCCGAGGTCGGCCTGAATCTCCTTGAATATGTTGACGAGCGACGGCGGAAAAGGTACCCCGTCGCCCACCGAGAAGCACAAACCCTCGGCCTGCCCCGGCTCGTGGTAAGGGTCCTGACCGATGATTACGACCTTAACCTTGTCGAACGGACACAAGTTGAAGGCGTTGAAGATGAGCCTGCCCGGCGGATAACACGTGCCGCGGCGGTACTCCTCGCGCACGAAGGCCGTCAAGGCCGCGAAGTAAGGCTTGCCGAACTCCTCACCGATGTGCCTTTTCCAGCTTTCCTCTATCTTTACGTCCATAATACGTTAGTGTTAATGCTCACACAATGTTTTTGCTTATGCGTGCAAAAGTAATCGTTTTTTCCGTAAAAGCAAAGACAAACGCCCGGCTTTGCGCAACTTTCACGCGCCTGCAACCGATTACGGAAGAAAATACCGACAACCGTACCCCCCATAACCGCACAACCCCACACTCACCACTTAAGCCGCCCGTACTTATCCTTGCACCACAGTTGCCACGAGTTGAGCGTGTTCTGCCAAACCACGTAGGCGCACGGCGATATGGCCGCAATGGGATTAAGGTAAGTCAGCGTAAGCCAAATGCCTACGCCGGTATTCTTCTGCCCCATGGCCTGCCCACCGGTCACGCTGTCGCCGAAGCGGCGGCCTACGCCCTTGCCTATGGCGAAGAGCACTATGGTGACCACGGCCGGCACGGCTATGAGCATGAGCAGCACAAGCCCCGGCACCGTGGCGGTGAAGATGCTGTGCAAGGTAAGGCCCATGACTATCGACAAGTTGACGGCCCAGAAATAGAACGCCAAGTTCCTCATGGCCTTAATCCTCCCCGCCAGCTTCGGCAGCCACTTGCGCGTGGCCATGGCGCAGCAGAACGGCAACACGAGAATAACGGCCGTGCGCTGTATTATCGTGGCGAACGACGAGAGGAACGCCATGTCGGCGTGCTGCTCGAGCATGGGGAAAAGCAGCGGCACGAGCACGGCCGTCACGCCGTTGTCCAACAGCGTGTAGACGGTCATCGAGGCAAGGTCGCCGTCGAGCTTCTCGGTCACCACGGCGGCCGCCGACGCCGTGGGGCATATCACGCAGGCGAAGGCCCCCTCGATGACGAGCCGCGCGCCGTGCCCGTCAGTCTCCTTGGCGGCAACCACCAGCACCACGGCCAGCACCAGGCGTATCAGCTGCATCCAGGCGTGCCACGCATGGAAGCGCAAGTCGTGCAGGCGTATCTTGCAGAACGTAGAGTAAAGCGTAAGGAATATCAGCGGCGGCAGGACGTCGGCCACGTAAGGCCCCACCGCCGTGCCAATCGGCTCAAGCAGGGGTATCTCGGCGAACAACAGGTAAACACACGCGCCGAACACCATCGCGCAAGGCAGCGTCCACTTCTTGACAAACTTGATTATTCCCATATCTGAAACATTTTTAAAGACGCTGCAAAAGTAATAATAAATGGTGAAAAGGTGAAAAGGTGAAAAAGTGAAAAGATAAAAAAAGCAAATTGAATATCCGCATTTGCCCAATACACTACATCCTATTCTAAGAAGTCTGTTGCATACCGTCATTCCGGGCTTAGACCCGGAATCCAGGAAACATCATTTTGTGAATAAAGCGTTTTTATACTGGATTCCGGGTCCCGGCCCGGAATGACGGTATGCAACAGACTTATTAGAAGAGGATGCAAGTAAGTATTTGGCCGATTGCGGATATTCATTTAATATTTATTCTCATCCAACCGATTTGCGGATGAACCTAGTGTATTGGGCAAATGCGGATATTCATATAAAAGTAAAACAACCAAACGGCCGCAGCATTATTACGATTCTGACAAAGGCAAGCAACCTCGTGATTTCCAACATGTTACGCATGCGCATGTAAAAGACGGCCTTTTACAATGCGGAAGTTTGTCTTTCGCATGCCGGAAGGTAAGCTTTTACAAGACGGAAGCTTACCTTTCAGGAAACATGGGAAAATACTTTACGGTTAAAATTGCTTAATCGCATCATACGTTTAAATAAAATGCATTATCTTTGTCCAATAAAATAATACCGCATGACAAGGCGCAACGCCGGAGTGAACGCCGCGGCGCAACGCCATACGGTTTGTAAAACATAAAGACACGGACAATGACCGGCAACAACGGACAACATAACCTACACGGCAAGACGCAACCGCTTGGCTGCGCCGTAGCCGTCGGCCGTAAGGCGGTGAACGCCGTTTTGCGTTCTCCCGGCCTTTCTCCGACTTCCGGTTTTACCCCCCCCACAAATAATATTTAAGCCGCTCACGAGGCTCCTATTGGCCTTTACGGCCATCGTTGCGTGCCTTTCGGTGTCGTCGTGCAAGGACTTTCCGCATGACGGCACGCGCGGCCTGTTCGTCACAGTCGACCGCTCCGCCTGCCAGGGCGTGCCCGTCGACAGCCTGATGGTGGGCGTCTACACCCGCGACGGCCGCCTCGTGACCGAACGGCGCTACTCGGGCGGCGAGCGTTATTCACCTATCCTTTATATCGTCGGCGGCGGATGCTACACCGTCGTGGCCGTGGCCAACTGGGCCGAGGGCGACGCTCCCCGTCCGGGCATGTCGCGCCCTGCGCTCATGCAGTGGCTCACGCGCTCGGGCGGCGAAGCCGAGGCCGTGCCCCTGAGCGGCCGTGCCGAAGCCTGCGTGGCCGACGGCTGCGTCGGGGACGTTACCGTCCGCCTCGGGCGCGACGTCG
>CALUIJ010000037.1 GCA_944320675.1 uncultured Prevotella sp. | reverse complement strand
CGCAGAACGGCGCAATAACGTTATAAATAGGAAGCCCCATGATACAACGGTGATACAAAAAGAAATGCCTATGAAACATACGGATAACCGGCTTTACGGCATTACGCATAACTTTGCAACCGAAAACGGAACCGAAAGCTACCGGCGGAAATCCGATTAGAACAATACTTTTATTTAATTAACCAAAAACAAAACAATTATGCAGAACAGAAGATTATTTCTCGGACTCGCAACGATGCTCACCGAAGAGGGGCTGGTAATCTATGAAAGCGGCATCAACGCCTGGGAGGACGGCGGGGAAATAAACAAAAGATGAGGAACGGCGGAAGCCTGCCCCGCAGACATCCGCCCCATACCGCCAGGCCATCCCCTTACCTTAAAAACAACCCTATTTTTAACTTTCCCATTTCATGAAACTGAAAAACATCATTACCTCTCTGTTGCTTGCCGTCGCAGTAACCGCCTACGGCACGGCATCCACGAATGACTTAGGACACGAGCCTACGATAAAAGGAACGTTCGGAGACAAGTTCCTCGTCGGCATCGCGCTCAACTCAAGACAAATATCAGGCGGCAACAAGGCGGAACAAAGACTGATAACGCAACACTTCAACAGCATCGTGGCCGACAACTGCATGAAATGCGACGCCATGCACCCCGAGGAGGGACGCTACGAGTTCGACGAGGCCGACAGGTTCGTTGACTACGGCGGACGCAACGGCATGGCCGTGATAGGGCACTGCCTTATATGGCACTCGCAGCTTCCGTCGTGGTTCTGCACGGACAAGGACGGCAAGCCGGTGAGGCCCGAAGTGCTGAAGAAACGCATGAAAGAGCACATCACGACCATAGTGGGCCGCTACCGCGGGCGCGTCAAGGGATGGGACGTGGTGAACGAAGCGTTCCTCGACGACGGCTCTTACCGCAAGTCGCCGTTCTATGAGATACTGGGCGAGGAATACATACCGCTGGCCTTCCAGTACGCCCACGAGGCCGACCCCGACGCCGAGCTTTACTACAACGACTACGGCATGGACAACAGGTTCAAGCGCATGGCCGTGGTCGACCTGGTGAAGAAGCTGAAGGAACGCGGACTGCGCATCGACGCAATCGGCATGCAGGGGCACATGGGCATGGACTATCCGCGGATAGACAAATACGAAAGGAGCATCAAGGCCTTCGCCGCCACGGGATGCAAGGTCATGATAACCGAATGGGACATGAGCGCCCTGCCCTCGATCAACACAGGGGCCGACATATCGGTAAGGGCCGACTACGACGAAAAGAAGAACCCCTACCCCGGCGGCCTGCCCGACGACGTGAGCCAGGCGTGGAACAAACGCATGGGCGACTTCTTCCGCCTGTTCGTCAAATACTCCGACGCCATATCGCGCGTAACCGTCTGGGGGCTCACCGACGGCGACTCTTGGAAGAACGACTACCCAATGCCGGGGCGCAAGGACTACCCCCTCTGGTTCGACCGCGACTTCAAGATGAAGCCCTTCATGCGTGAAATGGTTTCGCCGAAGACCGCCCTTTTCAACAGCTTCACATACTCAGCGCCCGGCAGCGACGGCGTGAAGAAGGGCGCGGAGGCCAACCCGATACTGCCGGGATGCTATCCCGACCCGACGATATGCCGCGTAGGCAACGACTACTACCTTGCCAACTCGTCGTTCGCCTTCTTCCCTGCAATCCCGATATGGCACAGCAAGGACCTGCGCCGCTGGGAGCGGTTGGGCTACGCCGTCAACCGTCCGTCGCAGCTCCAGTTGAAGGAGGGACTGCGCATAAGCGGCGGCATATACGCGCCCGACCTGAAATACAATCCGCACAACAAGCTTTTCTACCTCATAGTGACCGACGTCGACGGCAAAGGCAACTTCTTCATAACCACCGACGACCCTAAGAAGGGCGAATGGAGCGAGCCTACCTACCTGCCCGACGTGGGCGGCATCGACCCGTCGATACTGTTCGACGACGACGGCAAGGCGTACATCCTGAACAACGACGCGCCGCAAGGCACACCCCTGTACGAAGGCCACCGCGCCATCTGGATAAGGGAGTTCGACTGGAAGAACGGACGCACCGTAGGCAAGGCGCAGGTCGTGGTGAACGGCGGAGTGGACATAAGCAAGAAACCGGTATGGATAGAGGGGCCCCACCTTTACCACATCAACGGGAAATATTACCTGATGGCCGCGGAAGGAGGCACGAGCATCAACCACACGGAGGTGGTGTTCTCGGCCGACTCGCCCTTCGGGCCGTTCAAGCCATGCAAGGTGAACCCGATACTGACGCAGCTCGGACTGCCGTCGGACAGGCCCGACCCCGTGACTTGCGCAGGGCACGCCGACTTGGTTGAAACGCCCGACGGCAAATGGTACGCCGTGTTCCTGGCCGTGCGCCCGTACAAGGGCGGACACGACGTGATGGGGCGCGAGACTTACCTGCTGCCGGTGGAATGGAAGGACGGACAGCCCATCATCCTGCCTCAGGGCGAAGCCATCGAGGCGGCCGACCGCCCCATAGCCCCGCAACAGCTGTGGACGGCCGAGGGACTGGCCAAGGAGGCGTTCTTCATCCGCACGCCGCAGTCCGTATTCCATAAGACAGGAAAGGACGGAAGCCTTGAACTTGAGGCGCGCAGCGTAAGTATAGAGGAGAAGAAACAGCCGTCGGCCATAGGCCGGTGGGTCACCCACTTCGAGTTTGAGGCGCAAACGTCGGTCGACTTCACGCCCGAGAACGCCGGCGACATGGCCGGACTGCTGCTGTTCCACAACGACGAATGCAACGTAACGTTCGGCAAGTCGCTCGGAGCCGACGGCAAGCCATGCCTGAAACTTGAGGCGCGCAGCAAAGACATTAAGCCGTTCGGCTTCACCGCCGCCCTGCCCGACGCACTCGCCGACAAAACCTTGCGCCTGAAAGTGGAGGGCAAGAGGGACAAGGCCACGGGCGAGGTGGCTTACCAGTTCAGCTACGCCGACGTGGACGGCAAGGAATGGACTACCGTTGGCGAACCCGTATCGGCCGACCTGCTGAGCACGCATACCGCCGGAGGCTTCACCGGGACTATGGTCGGAATATACGCTACTGGAAAATACTTGTAGAGTTAAGAGTTTAGAATTAAGAGTTAAGAGTTTAGAATTAAGACGGCGTGCCGTAATCCCGGAGTCGTCAGGAGTCAACTCCTTTCCGGCACACCATCTACATACGCCGATTCGGTCCATTGGTCCCGTCAGGTCGCAACCCGACGGCCAATGGGCCGAATCTGTAAAGCCCATACGACAAGCAACTTATGATGCGAAGCCTGAGGCTACGTCACATGCGGCAACATGCGGCAGGCCTTGTCGAAATCCACACAACCGTGGTGGCGGTGGTGCGGATGCTTGGGCGGTTTCGGTTTCTTATGTGGCTTGTGCTTCTTATGATGCGGCGGACGCGGCGGACGGTCCCTATGCACTACGCACGAGCCGCAGAGCAGGCCAAGGCAAAGGGCCATCATGCCCGTCTTAAGGAATGCGGTAGGTCTCATAGTCGTAAACGTTTAAATTTTAACTCAGGTGATGAAACGCCGTGGTTTAACGGACGCTTCATATATAAGAATAGGTGAAAGGCGGAAAGTAAAATCACGACAACATTTTTTTAGATTAACCCAAGCCGTTTTTCCGAAAGACCGTGTTCCGCCACGTAAAACACAACCTTTTACACGGCGAAAGGCAACCTTTCGCACGCCGGAAGACGGTGTTTCGTAAAACGGCGGCAACCACGGCCTAAAATGCCGGGCGGCAACCACGGCACGCACCGCCGTCATTTGCAAAATTCATAAAACCCGCGTTAATTTAGAATAAATAAAAGCCTGTCAACGGCAACCCTAAGCTACAAGCCGCAACATGCGGCCGTCTATGTTGAACACGAACCGGCAGCAAGGCCGAAGTCTAACCGATTCGGGTCGGGAACAACAAAAAACGCGCAAGCCGAAGCCTGCGCGCAGAGATGAAAGGAGTCGGGAGTGGTCTCACCGAGAATCGAACTCGGATCTAATCTTTAGGAGAGACTTGTTCTATCCATTGAACTATGAGACCCATTCCGACTGCAAAGGTAATCGGTTTAAACCGTAAAACCAAATAAATTTGTGAAAAAACATATAAACAATTAAACTTTTCGGGACTTAATCAATCAGATTCAGTGTTATGAAGAAACTTATCATCTTTTGCCTACTGATATTGAGCGCAGCCCTCTGCCACGCGCAAGGCAGCGTAAGAGGAAAGGTGGTCGATACGGGCACGGGCGGGTCGATGCCGTTCGTGAACGTCGCCGTGTACGACAAGGCCACGCAGAAATTCGTCAAGGGAGCCATATCCGACGAGAAAGGCCTGTTCCACATCACGGGCCTGCCCTACGGCAGCTACACCATAAGGCTGTCGTACATAGGGTACACCGAGCTTGACAAGGACTTCGCCCTCGAGGCCGAGCACCGCCACACCAACTTCAAGACCATCCACCTGTCGGAGGACAGCCAGACGCTGCAGGAAGTCACCGTGACGGCCCAACGCCCGGCCATGCGCCTGGAAGTGGACCGCAAGTCGTTCGACGTGACCCAGGACATAAGCAACGCCGGAGGAGTGGCCAGCGACGTGCTCGAGAACATACCGTCGGTGGAAGTCGACACCGACGGCAACATATCGCTGCGCGGCAACACCAGCGTCGAGGTGTGGATAAACGGCAAGGCCAGCGGACTGACCAGCGACAACCGCGCCGAGATACTGCAGCAGCTGCCCGCCGAGAGCATCGACAGGATAGAGGTGATCGACAACCCCTCGGCCAAGTACAGTGCCGAGGGCAGCGCCGGCATAATAAACATAGTGCTGAAGAAAGACCGCACCGCCGGATACTACGGCTCCGTGCAGGCCGGCGGCAGCACCAAGGGCAGCGCCAACGCAAGCGGCAACGTGAACTTCAACATAGGCCGGTGGGAGGGCTACCTCAACATAGGCTACCGCCACCGGGCCAACGACGGCGGATCGGAGAGCTACCAGGAGTACCTCAACACCAACCAGTACCAGTCGTACCGCACGGAGAACGACCGCACGGGCAACAACCTCTTCACCCGCGCCGGGCTGACCTACAACGCCACCGACAAGGACGCCTTCTCGCTCTCGGGCATGATGATGCGCGGCAGCCACAAGAACGGCGGCATAACGCCTTACCACTACGGCACGATAGGCGCGCCGGCCGACAGCTACGTGATGCTGCGCAACTCGTCGGGACACAACGACATGCGCATGTTCTACGGCGAGTTCAACTACCGCCACAACTTCACCGACCGCCACTTCCTCGACTTCACCGTAGACTACCACAACTGGCACATGGACGCCGAGAACATATACCAGGACAGCACCGAGTACTTCGACGAGCCGCTGCCCACCGAATACGCCTACCAGTACCGCCCGATGTACAACCGCAACCACTCGTGGGAGGTGAAACTCGACTACGAGAACCCCGTATCCGAGAACGTGATGATACAAGCCGGATACCAGGGCAACTTCCGCCGCGAGAACTCGCCGCAGGAGTCATACGTCGACGAGACGAGCTGGAGCGGCGACAACCAGGTGGAGGACGAGGAATACTACAACCGCTTCATCTACGACATGGACCTGCACGCGCTCTACGCCACGGCGCAGGTGAAGCTCGGCAAGCTCGGCATAATGGCCGGACTGCGCGGCGAATACTGGCACGTCAACTCAGAGAGCTACAGCTACGAGCAGGAGCACGACCCGTCGAAACGCGACGCGCCGTTCAAGAAAGACTTCTTCCAGCTCTTCCCCAGCGTATTCCTCTCATACCAGCTCACCGAGACGCAGCAGCTGCAGCTCAACTACACGCGCCGCCTGCGCCGCCCGTGGGGAGGACAGCTCAACAGCTTCCGCAACACGAGGGACGCCTCGATGGTGTCGTTCGGTAACCCCGAGCTTACCCCGGAATACAGCAACTCGTTCTCGCTGAACTACCTCAAGACGTGGGACGCGCATTCGCTGCTCCTCAGCGCGTACTACCGCCCGACCACCGACGTTATCGAGCGCATAAGCTACCAAAGCAGCTCGGACGGCATGATGTACCAGACGTTCATGAACGTGGCCAAGAGCCTCAGCTCGGGACTCGAGCTTGTGATGAAGAACCAGCTGTTCAAGATACTCAGCCTGACCACCACGGCCAACGCCTACTACTACAAGCTGAACGGCTTCACCTACGACATCGACGGACAGACCGTAAGCGGCGAGGGCAACAGCAACTTCACGTGGAACGTGCGCATGCAGGCCTCGCTGATGCTGCCTTGGGACATATCGCTGCAGGTCTCGCCGCGCTACCGCTCGCGCCGCGCCGTAGCCCAGGGCTACCGCAAGGGCAACTTCCAGATGAACGTAGGACTGCGCAAGACGTTCCTCGACCGCAAGCTCTCGCTCGCCGTCAACTGCCGCGACGTGCTCAACACGAGCAAGTTCGACACATACACCAGCTCGGAGACATTCACGCGCCACCAGAAGAACTGGCGGAGCGGGCGCACCGTGAACATGACGCTCACCTACAACTTCGGCAACATGAAGGCCAAGGCGCCCAAGAAGAAAGTGAACAACAGCGCAAACATGGGCGGCGAAGGCGGCCCGGAAATGGACTGAGCCCGTTCAACGGCCAACGAGCCTAAAGCATTTAACCCCAAACGGCCTAATGACCGTTTGGGGTTAAAACAATACATAACACTACTTCAACACTTTTACAACCTTTTCAGTTCCGTCAGAATACCTTATCCGCTGTAAATACACACCTCTATTGACAGCAGCGCTCCGTCGCACACCCGACATATCATAATATTCCTTCAAAACAGGTGTCTTACAGCCGTCATCTTCCAAAGAAACGACAGAAGCCACTGCCGGGTCAGACTTCAGCAAGTATCTTCCGGCGTTGAACACGGTGCAGTCACATCTGTCATTCGGATTATAGCTGTTTACAAAGGCTATGACCTCAATATCTCTCGGCACAACAGTTACCAGGCTGTCATAATCCTTCTCCTTGAACAGTTCCGACTCTATATATTCTGGCAATACGTATGAATATTGCTTCTGAACGCTATTGCCGTTCCAGACCAGCTCTTCACCATAAAGCGGAGTGACACTGCCACGGTAGACATGACGATGTTTGAACGTGTCTGACGAATAGCCTGCCTGATGATGGTGCAGGATGCTGTCTTGAACGATATATACAGACAATCGTGCATTATCACACTGTGCATCGAACACTGGATCCTTTTCTATATCCACCGTTATGTCAAGACAACGTGTCGAAGGATTGTAAGCCACCTGTGGCGTTACTCCGACAAAGGCAGGACGGTTGGTCATGTATTCCAATACAGGACTGAACGTATCGGCATATCCAACAGGCATGACAGGACTGTCTTCGTTTCCGCCAAGAATACCCTTGCACTGTTCATCACTAAGCCTATCAAGCATTACTGCCGGGGCATAACAGCCCTCGCTCCCATAGAACCATTCAAGTTCCTTGTCATCAGTAGTACTCAGAAAGTCATAGTGGTAACCGGCATGATGGGTCACCTGGATGACATTTTTATCGTAGCCCTGCTCCATACACTGCTCTATGGTGTTTATGGCCCGCGGACAGTTGCCACACATCTCCGTACTGAATTCTTCAAGTAAGACGTTATGGTAATACTGTTTATTATCCTCGTCGTATGTAGTCATATAGAACGTCGCCCCATTGTCGGCGGCATATCCGTCGCCGTCGGCTGACAGCTCAATCGTTACAGGAATCTTTATTCCTTTAGCCACGACATCAGATGTTATGGCAAGCCTAACCGTGTCACGCTCAAAGCCCTCCAACGTCTTTTCCACCTTCCCGGAAGACACTACCGTGTCATTGATTTTGCAGACATAACCGTAACCGGCGATTTCTGCATTGCCTGTATTCTGCACGGAGAACGAAGCATTATACACATCGCCGAATTTTGTTATCCTGTCATACGACGTTGAAACAACACCTATATTCTTTTCCGGCACGTTGTCTCCCTCTATTACGAGTTCTATTCCCAACGATCCTTTGCCGTCACCGCTCTTGTCCGTCCATTCACCATTCTTGGCAATCCAATATCCGTTACTGTCAACAGGGCCTGCAACAGACATGCACTTCACTGTAAGCTCTTGTCTGAAAGAGTAGCCAACCACGATATCCTCGTCTCCGCTTACCACTCCGCCATCGGCAAGTACTATTTCGTTCCATCCCGTGTGCGGCAAGCTGACCGAAGTGGAATCAATATTCTTAGAGTCAAGAGAAGTTCTTATCCACCCACGCAGTTCCGACAGTCCGTCGGTAGTAATCAAAGCCACTCTGACGGCCTTAATCCTTGCACCTGCATATCTTGCCAACTTGGCTTTTGGTATGATTACGGCTGCGGAGACAGTACCATTTCCCGTCTTGCCATATCCTTTTTCGCTTATATGACCCTCGCAAGGGCCAAAATGCAAAGTGGCAGCATGTGCTGCGCCGCAGGCATAAGCCCACAGGAACACACATGCTGCTACTCTCGCGATATTCATTATTAACTTTGTCATAAGCCTATCTTGTTGTTTTTACTTAACATGAGGCATTATGGATTTACCGTCATGCCGTTACTTAATAACCTTGAACGTCTTGTTGCCAGCCTTAACGATATATATGCCGGACTTCACCGGTTTGTCCACCCTCACACCGTCAAGCGTAAAATAAACAACATTGCCGCCGTTATCTGTCGTGACGTGACTGATTGCCGTTGCCTCAGGAGAATTGACAGTGATGGTATTTGACTGCGGACTGACCGTATCGCCAAATGAACCAGTCAGATAATAGTCAAACTTGTCATTGCCCGTGAATGGGACGTCGAGTTTATATGATGTCGCATCATAAGGCAGAGTGACGGTGCTGTAAGGCAATGTGTAACTGTCGTCTTTCTTCAGGCTTGCCGTTGCCTTGATGCCAGTAAAGACTACAATGTCTCCACCCTCTGCCGCATCAATAATCTGGAAGATAAGACGTGAGTCCTTGCTTCCGCCGGAAACCTCTACGTCAAATTGGCTTCCTGCCGTTGACACTTCAAACACCTGTGCTCCCTCATTGAAGGTAATCTTGTTGTCTGCGCCAAGTGTTCCGAAGCCTACTTTCACCTGTACATCATCAACGGTCGCCATTGCCGTTCCGCTGATTTTTGCCTTT
This sequence comes from uncultured Prevotella sp., assembly GCA_944320675.1. Lineage (GTDB taxonomy): Bacteria > Bacteroidota > Bacteroidia > Bacteroidales > Bacteroidaceae > Prevotella. The sequence goes on along the minus strand of CALUIJ010000037.1, from coordinate 18,681 downwards.
CCATCACCGATACTGAAATCAGCTACAGGACCGAACAATGCTCCAGGAAGTCCATAGTCCTCATACATGTTTGTTATTCCGAAACCACCTGTAAAACCTATTCCAAGATGTGTTGACCAACCTGGAACCTTGAACAAGTCGTCAAGACTTACCGGTGTGACGAAATCCTGCGTCTGAACCGTACCTTCCGGCGAATCCATAGTATAAGGAATCTGACTGAAGTCATCGTCGATATATGTCAGTTCCTCTCCATCGGCAGTAGCAGTATGGGTGCGGATGAACGACAGTGTGTAGTTTGCCGCATACTGTGAGGTCTCCCAATTCGCAGTAAAACCGGATGTCGTGACATCGGTAGCATCCAGAGCTACCGGTGCATCAACCTTTGGCACGCTCAGATTTCCATATCCTTCACCAGGGAAGGACTTGTCGGTGCCGTTCATAGCTGTCACCCTGACAATATACTTATGTGACGGATTGATGTGGCATGCGAGTTTGGCTGATGTTTCAGATACAGTTGCCGTGGCAACAACCTGCCCCTGAGATGTATCACTTCCACCTTCGAAATCATCATCCAGCAATTCCACATAATACTCAGAAGCCCCTTCTACTGCATCCCATGTGACTGTAACTTCACCTCCGCCGGTAGCACTAAACTTTATATTAGCAGGCTCAGCCAACGGATAAACAAGTTTTTCAAGCTTCACATTGTCAACAAGGACCTTGCCCTGCCAGCCAAGAAACATTACGGAAGTATATTGCACTCCACCGTCAACATACAGTTCCAGATCCGTCCAGTCTGTTGTCATCGGAAGAGAAGAAGCCGACAACATTGATTTATTGTCAGGATCGTCATTCATAATAAAATACTGCAGCACCTGGTCCTGGGCATTCGGATTTATGTTTTTCACCCTGAATGTAACCTTGAACACACCATCATTGCCCCGCAAGTCTAATGCCGGAGTCATCAGGTAGCCGGGACCGTCTCCACCTACTTCATCAAATCCGAGGTATGCCTTGCCACCAGCCTGATATGTCAGAAACGCGCCCCAACCCGACAACGTGGTATAGTCGTCAATATCATTGCTGACATCTACAGCATCGGGAGCATCCTCTGTTCCTGCCGTCATCTTGGAGAAATCCTCATCAATTTTCACCTCTGACACGATATTGCTACTCTCCGCCTTCAACATCGGACTGCTGTTTCTGTATGCAGCCATTACCTGCTCCTGGGTAAAGTTCTTTCCTACCGATGTTTTCAGGAAGTCACGTACATATTGTGGCACGTCGTCTTGCCGGTCGACCACTTGCAACGGCGTCACGGGTGTTGTGGCTACCGCGGTACCAGACATAATGCTTAATGCAAAAATTGCATAAAATAAATTTCTTCTCATAAGCGTTTTATTTTAGGTTAATACATTGTTCAATCTTCTGCGTTACGGCATCAAAATTATATTACTTTAATAAAACATCCAAAAAAACGTACTATAATTTCTTTCTCTTTTATAAAAAAGAAAGTTTTTTGTACATTTGCATTACATAATAACGTATAAATATGGCAACAAAAATACTTTTCGCAACATTTCTACTTCTATTTGAATGCATATCCTGCCATGCCGGAACAGGGAATGATGCAAAAGATAAAATAGAAAAAGGGAATGTCCTATATGAGAACGAGCAATATTCCGAGGCTACAGACTTGTATCTTGATGCAATGAACATGGCAAAGAAGCAGAACGACGTCCAGACATACGTAGAAGGCCTGTTCGGGTTAGGAAACGTATATGTAAGAATGGACGACATCGAGCGTGCAATGTATTATCTGCAACGATGCTACGAGAAGTCAAAGGAGATTGACGACAAAGTAATGCAAGGCAAATGCGTAACATTCATGGCGAGCTGCAGCGGCTTTGTATTCAATCTGCCTAAAGCAAGGCATTATTATGGCCTGCAAAAGAAACTGCCTCATGAAAACGAGGACATGAAGCAGTTCTACCTATTTATAACGGTGCTCTCATCAGCTATCTGGAAGGAAACACGAAACAGGCCCGGAAACAGTTTCATCTTGCGGCTGACTGTGCGGTAAAGCATCGCCTGAAGAAAAGTCTTATACAATCCATATACGGACTGCTCGTATACGTACAACTGAAACAAAACAATATATCCAAAGCCCTGCAATACTGTGAGAAATACAAAGCCGCAGCACATAACGACAAGAAAAATATTTGGCAAGAAGCATATTATGAAATGCTGCATGACGTCTACAAAGCGGCAAATAAGACTGACATAGCCAATATCTACAAACAGAAAGCCGACTCTACATTCAAGGCACGTATTACAAGACAGCAGATAAAAGCCATTGACAACAAGGTGGTGAAATTTGAAAACAAACACAACAAGGAGGACATAAACAAACTCAGCAATACCATTAGCAGACAAAGGCTTTTCATTATCGTATGCATAAGCTTCGTACTTATCCTCACCATACTTGTAAGCGTGATCGTCATTAAAAGCAGAAGGCTTAAACATGCGTATATACTCGTAATAGCCAAGAACAGAGAACTTGCCATAGCAAACAACATGAGCAAGAAACTGAGAGACAAGGCCGTAACAGGGAACATGCCGGCAGGAAGCAACGATTCAACAGAAAGCAAAGAACGAGACAGGGAGACCGAAAACAAACAAGAAGAAGAAACGACAGAAACAAAGGCTCCGATTACGGCAAATGAAATAAGCCTGACTCCGGAACAGACAGACAAAATCCTTCAAGGAGTGATAATGACAATGGAAAACGTAGACATCATATCAAAGCCAAGCTTCACTCTCGTTGAACTTGCAAAAATGATAAACTCAAACACACGGTACGTTTCGTGGGTCATAAATAATACATACAACAAGAACTTCAAGACCCTGCTAAATGAATATCGCATCAGGGAAGTATGCCGGCGTATGGAAGACAACAAAAACTTCGGACATCTTACAATACAGGCTATATACACTTCATTAGGATATAGCTCGGCAAGCAACTTCCTGCGCGCCTTCAAAAACGTGAACGGCATGACGCCATCCACATACCAAAAGCTTATAAATGAGAACCGTAAAGCGATAAAGCATACGGAAGAAAACCAATGACCCGTTCGCTCTCTATTAACGTTTCCCATCCATACCGTCCGTAATTATAACGACTGGAATAAAAAAACTTAAATTCTTTTAACCACTTAACCTCAGGATTAAATCAACATATCGTGTACATTTGCAAAAAAGACGCTTATCACTAAAATTACGTCAGTTCGGTATAAGGATTATTCCACAAAAAGTATCGTTGTTGTATTGGATTTAAGAAGTCTGTGGCATACCGTCATTCCGGGCCGGGACCCGGAATCCAATGTATACAGCCTTGTTATTATAAATGGATTGGATTCCGGGTCTAAGCCCGGAATGACGGTATGCCACAGACTTCTTACGGTTTAGAATGGATTACTTTTCATTATACCGAACTGACGTTGAAATTATAACTCTTATGCCTGAAATAAGCAAATTTTATGGAATCACAACCCGTCGGCGGAATTATTTGTGCATCCTTATATAACAGCCACTTACTGTTTGTTGCATTTCAAAGGCTTTTACTTACGGTTTTCACTTACTCTTATGAAGTTTGCAATAGGCATCCTTTTATCGCATGAAAAGTAATCTTTCATAAGGTAAAAAGCCATGTCTTTAAGTCCAATCGGCCATTAGGCTTTATCCGTATTCCGTGCTGCCGCCAGGCGGATTGTTTTCCGGTTTTGTCGAAGATGTAGCGGGATACATCGGGATAAACCGGGGAGCAATACGGCGGCGGCAGTGCGGAATACGGATGAAGAGCCGGCAATCAAGTGTAAATGCGTGATTAGCGGTCTAATGACCGATTTGGGTTAAATACTTTTAACCTCTTAACCTCTTGATTAAATCAACATATTTTGTACATTTGCAAAAAAGACGCTTATCACTAAAATTATAACTCTTATGCCTGAAATAAGCAAATTTTATGGAATATAAATATCCGCATTTGCACAATACACTACATCCTATTCTAAGAAGTCTGTTGCATACCGTCATTCCGGGCCGGGACCCGGAATCTAGAAACCACCTATTCATAACAACCTGAATGTATAAACTGGATTCCGGGTCCCGGCCCGGAATGACGGTATGCAACAGACTTCTTAGAATAGGATGTAGTGGATATTCATATTATTGAATCATAATATACATGTATATGAATGAGCACAATCCCCCTCATTTTCATGTCTGGTATGATGATTATAAAGCTATAATAACCATTAAGGACGGTATCGTAACAGGAAGCCTTCCACGCAGGGCTTTGCGATTGGTCTTTGAATGGCTCGACTTACACAAAGACGAATTATTGGCAAACTGGGAACGGCTATCCAATTTTGAAGCTCCGCATAAAATAGAACCCCTTAGATAAAACGCATGGAAAACAACGACTTATTGCTTACCGTCAACAGCGCAGAATACGTGCGCGACCATATCCTGCTGATACACTTCAGTAACGGCAAGGCACGCTACTTCGATTTCATGCCGCTACTGTCAAAAGGCATTTGCAGCAAACTGAGAGACTTGGATTATTTTAAAAGATTCTCAATAGACCCCTTCACGATTGACTGGAACAATGAAATAGGCTTCGCACCGGAGTTCCTTTATAATAACGGCGTCGAAGTAATAGAATAACAGCAGCTGAGGGAATTAATGAGGGTGCATCGAAAATAACTTCTTGATTTCGGCACACCCTCATTAATTTGCCACGTAAGCGCGCGGCAGGATGCAAACCTGCTACGGCATTACAATCTTAGTAGTCTGGCAACCGTCGGCCGAACCTATCCTGACAAGATAAACGCCGGAAGGCAGCTGCGGCATGGCCACAAACGCACCCGAAGCGACCTCGGCAGCATCAAGCGTACACCTTGACACGCATACGCCGTCGGCACGGACAACGCTGACCTCGGCGGGACTGCCGCCCGTATCGCCTGAAACCGACAGCGAGCCGGAGGCAAGCCTTACGGACAGGCCGCCGCACTCGGCAACCTCGATGCAGCCTATGCCCGAGGCGAGGCTTATGGCCTCGGTAATACCTGCCCAGGCGTCAATCTTGCCGTAGCCCCAAACGTTGTCGCCGGAAGCGGGAATGTCGCCGGTGAAGCCGTCGGCTACCGAAGTGGAGCGGAGTATGCCGCGCACGTCGTCGGGCGAAAGGTTGGGATTGGCCTCAAGCCATGTGGCCACCACGCCGGCCACAACAGGCGAAGCCATCGACGTGCCCTGCATGTAGGCGTAATAGCGGTTGGCGCCGTTCCACTCGTAATAGGCGGCGATGGGGTAAGACGCCAGCGAGCCGTCGTTTGACGACACCGACGACACCACGTAGCAACCGGGAGCGGTGACATCGGGCTTGACGCGGCCGTCTACCGTAGGTCCCTGGCTTGAGAACGAGGCTATCGCGCCGACGGTCTCGCCCGTCTCAACCACGCCCATGTTCTCGGTATCGAGGCTCTCGCGAGTGGTATAGGCGCCGACGGATATTATCTTGTTGCCGGTGCCGCCGATCTCGGCGAGCGACATGCTGTCGTCGCCGTCAGCCCAGCCGTCGAGCCCGTTGCCTGTAAGGGCCACGCTTGAACCGTCGGCCCAGACGTTGACAGTACCTGCCGACGACGACACGATCTCAATGCCTATCTCGTAACCCGAGCGCAGGCCGGTGACGGCCGACGACACGAGCACGTGGGGCTTGCCGTTTAGAGGGCTGACCTCGGCAAAGGCCATCATGTCGCCTACGGCGTTGCGCAGCGACGCCTCGGCCTCCGAGGCGTCGCCGTCGGCGGTGCCTACGGTCATGGTCCCGCCGACGGTAAGGCGCGACGTATTATATGTCATTACGTTGACGGTAAGCTCCATGCCCGGCTCGCCCCATATCTCGATGTCGCCGCCGGCTGTCTGTGGCGACAGTGCGTTCTTATAGTCGATGAAGGTGCGCAGGGTGTCGGGGCGGCCTCCGGCGAAGTCCTTGAAGGCGTGCAGCTTGCCCGCGCCGAAATTGCCGACGGAGCCTACTATGAGCCTGCCGGGGCCTTGCAGGCCGTCGGCTATGACGTCGAACGTCGACGTACCGTCGTGGGGCCCGCTCTGGTTGCCGAGACTCATGTTGATTACGCACGGCTTGCCAACCGACTCGGCATAGCCGTAAATGTAGGCTATGGCGTCTGACAGGTTCACGTTGTTCTCGGTCTCGGCCCCGGCCATGCTTACAAGCACGATGTCGGCGTCGGGCGCTATGCCTGCGTAGCCGAGGGAGTTGTCCGCACCGGCGGCTATGCCGGCAACGTGGGTGCCGTGGGAATTAGTGGTTACGTCGCCGGCGGCGGTAAGGATCTCGTCGGCCGTGTCGAACTCGCATCCGTAAGTGAAGCCTTCGGGCGGCGTGCCGCCGTCATAGCCCTGCTCCCACACCCGGCGTATGCGCAACTCGCCGCTTACGCCGTCGTAAAAGTCGGGGTGGGTATAGTCAAAACCCGAGTCGATTATGCCGACCACCACGCCGCGCCCCGTATAAGGACGGGACAGGCCGGTGCCGGCAAGCACACGATCGGCGCCGACAGCCGGGCGCACAAGGTCCACCATCGGGCTAACGGGCACCGCCGTCTGCACGTACTCTACACAGTCGAGGGCGGACACGGCGGCTAACGAGTCAACCGGTATGCGGGCCGTGACAACCGAGCCGGCGCGGATGTTTACCTCAACGCCCAAACGCCCGAGGACCGACGGGTCGGCGCCGGGCGAAAGATGGACATACGCAGGGACTAAGCCCCGCCCCTCGGCGGCGGAACGCATGACGGCAGGGACAGCCTGCCCGCGCCCGGCCAGGAGCTTGCGGGCGTAAACGGAAAGCTTGCCCTCGGCGTGGGAGGCCACGCCGCAGCAGGCAAGCATGAATATCAAGATTAACCTTAACATAAGCAAATAACGCTATTGCAGGATATTACTCAGAGATTACTATCTTATCAGTGAAAGACGTTCCGCCCTGCCATCCGCGCACGATGTACATGCCGCGAGGCAGACTGAACGAAGACGCCCCGGCGGACGAGCGGACTACGCGGCCTGACATGTCGTAAACCTCTACGCGGCCGCACGAAGAAGGCACAGACACAACGCCGCCGCTGACGCGCACACGGGGGCCGGCGGCTACGGCCTCGGTGGCTGATATGCCCGTAGCACCGTTGTCGGCGCACATCTTTACCGAGCATACGTTGTAAACCTGGTACTCGCTGTAATCATTGTCGGTGGAATACTGGCTTACGACGGCTATGAGATACATGTTGTCGGGATCGGTAGGCACGGACGGAAGCTCGTCGTAACCGGGCTGGCCCTCGAAGTAAGTGGACACGATCTCGTCGGGAAGCTCGTACTCGAACGGTACGCTGACGGTGTTGCCCTTCTCAAGGTGGATTATGCTTCCGTAGTCACCGAAAAGGCTGCCGCGGTAAACGTAGCGGTGGACGTAGCTGTCGCTCGCGCCGAGCTGTGTGGCTATGATGGAGTCCTGGACGATGAAGAGGCCGAGCAGGGTGTTGTCAGACTCGGGCATGACATGTGTGAACACGTTGACGTTGCCCGAGACGCGGCGCGTGGCCTCGTCGTAGTTGGAAGCTATCTGCACGTCGACATACGGCTGGATGGCGGAAGCGGCGTTGAGCATGTTGAGCACGGCGCCGGTGGACACGTTCTGCACGGGCGACGAACTGGCCTCGCCCGCCATGCGGTTGACCATGAAAGCCGGGGCGTAGCTTCCGCCGCCTGAATAGAAGTTGATGTAGAACAGCTCTTCGGCCATGGTGAAATTGTCGGGCTGGTAGCCTATGTGGTGGAATATCTCAACGACGTCGCACGCATTGAACTCCTCAAGGGCGGAGTTTATGGCGCGGTGGCCCGTAGGACAGTTGGAGCAGGATTGGCCCGTGAAATCCTCAAGGAGCACGGCGCGCTTCATGTCTGACGGATACATGTAGATGTCGGCAGTGACGGCGTTGTCAGACGCGTCGGCGTCGGCGTCCTGCCCGTTGATGTTGGCCACGCTGACCTCTATCGGCAGTTCGCCGCTCTCGGAAGACACGTATTCGGGGAACTCAATGTCGAACGTCTCGTTGCTGCCGAGGTTGACGTCCGTGTAGGGACAAGTCTGCTCATCGCCGTTGCCCATGCGGAATACGACGTCGAAGCTGTTGATGGTCTCGGTGCCGAAGTTGAGCACCTGGCCCGTATACTTATACGGATGGCCGGCGAGGTAATAACCGTTGGCCGAGAAGTTCTTGACGGTGATGTCGGTGAAGTCGGCATCGTCGACGATGAGCTGCAGGCAGGCGCAGCCGATGTTCTGGCCGTAGGCGTCGTTCCACCCTGAGCCGTCGTAATAGAACGAGCGGTCGGCAAGCTCCATTGAGTTGTCAAACTGCAACGGGCGGTAAGCCGTAAGCGCCGTAAGCGTGTAGCCTACGTAGAGCACGTCCTCGTCGCCGATGGTGTAAGGCGTGTCGAAGTCGAACTCACGCCACGAGGCAGCGGCCCCGTCGGCCTGCTGGGTGTAGAGGGGTGAGGCGTTGAGGTCGGTGGTGACGAAGAACGTCAGGCTCTCCATGTTGCGCGTGCCGAACACGGCGCGCACGCCCTTTATTTGCTTTCCACGGAGCAGGTCGAGCTTCTCCTTGGGCAGCTTTATGGCCTGTCCCTGGGTCTCGGAATTACCGAAGCGCACACCGCCGGTACGGTCGAACTCTGTATTGGTATAGCCTATGTACGAGTCGGCGGCGGCAGGCGACGCCAGCAGGGCTGAAAGGCAGAATACTGTAAGAAGTCTTTTCATAATCGTTTTTTTATTTTAGGAAATTCATTAACTACATTCTGGCAAATTCCTTAAAATGAAACACCCAGAGTTACGGCTGTAATCCCGGGCGTTTCATTGTTTAACGGTAATAACTTGTCACTTACGCGGCATCATCTCTCGACAACTAACTTAACGGTATGAACCTTGCCGTCGGCCTTAACCTTAAGTATGTACAGGCCGGCTGCGTAAGAAGACACGTCGAGGCGGTTGTCAGCGGTTTCGCCCATGAGCGTTCCGCCGGTGTTGTATGCCTTGATGCTCTCAACGTTGACGCCTTCGATGGCCACGTAGTCAACGGCCGGGTTGGGATATACGCGGAAGTTGGCGGTGATGGTGTTCTCGATGCCCGAAGGTATGTCGCCAAGCGTGAAGAACACGGTATTGCCCCTAACCTCGCCTGCGCCTACGTAAACGGCGTCGATGGCCACACGGTGCTGGGCTGAAGCGTCGGCGTCAGGGCCGAAGTCGTAAGTGTAAGCAGTGTCGGTGACGGGCTCCGTCGTAACGGCGGCACCGTCTATGCGCACGTTATAGCCCTCTACGGGGAGCGGGTCGGCGTCGGGGGCGACGGCCACCATGCCCATCATCCAGTTGCCGGGGGTGGAACTGCTCAACTCGTCGAACGAAACACCGCCGTCTACAGAGTAGAGGTTGGAGTAGCCGGGCATCATCGGGAGGTTGTCGCAACCGAGCGGGCCTTGGTCGGGCACACCGTCGAAGCAGTCGAGGTCGAGCGTGTACTCGGCGTTCTCGTTCAGTACGATAGGCTCTTCAAGTTCAACAGTGTTCCACTGTCCGAGAGTGTAATCCTCCACTTCCACGTAAGCCACCTCTTTGGCGTTCTCGTAAAGCGTGAACGTGAAGATGGCGTCGTTGGCGGGATAGAAGCGCAGCTGCTTGATTACGTAGCCGTCCAAGCCCTTGAGCTTGTTGCCTGTGTAAATGGCGCGTGCCACATAGCCGTAGTTGCTCGACTCGGGGCCGGCCACGGTCTGTGCGTATGTGTCGCTGCTGTACGTGATGTTCTGTGCGTCGTCGTCAACCGGGGCTTCCCACTTGAAGTTTACAGTGCCGTTGTCGCCCTTGATGTCAACTGCGGATATTGCGGGGAGGGCGCTCTTGTCGGCTGCCACGTCGAGCGTGGTGCCGGTCCTGCCTGAAACGCGTCCGTCGGCGTACTCGGCCTCAACCTCGTAGGTGTATTCGCCGTCGGCCTTGTTCTTGTCGGTGAAAGAAAGGCCGTCGGTGTTGCCTACCAGCTCGCCGTTTGAATATACGTTGTACTGCTTAACCACGTCAACGTCGGCTCCGTCGGCGTCAGACGAGAGAACCATGCCGAGGGCGAACGAAATCTCGAACACGTAGCCGCCGGTTTCAGAATCGCGCGAGCTTTCAGCGAGCGAATAGAACTCGGTCTCCGTGCTGAGGTGTACAAGGTCGCTGTAGCCGGGCACGCACTCGCCGTCGACCATGCCTACTACATTGCTGTTCTGAACGTCGGAGGGCACGGTAACTGCGATGGCGCATATAACGTCGTCGGTAAGCGACGAAACCTCTACGGGAGTGTCAAGCACTACTACGTTCTCCTCGCCGTAGGTAAGCTCCTGGGTCACGGGCTGCGAATAAACAAGCTCGTTGCCGTTGTAAATCTTTATCTCCCATGAAGTCTGCTCGGTGCGCGGAACGAAAGAAACCTTAGATATGCGGTAGCCGTCGTAAACGTCCATCTCCTCCTTGTCGTACTTGATGGCGAACTCGAACGACAGGTTGCCGCCGCCGAAGCCGATGAGGTCGGAGTCGTGGTCGTAATACTTCTTCTCGACAAGGTTGGTGGCCGGTGCGTCCCATGTAAGTGCGGCGCTGTTATAGCCTCTCTGGCGTGCGTAGAGCGAACGCGGGGCTGAGATGGCGCGCGGGGCGATGGTTACCGAAGCCTCGTCGGACTGTGCAGACTCAACGTCGCCGTAAAGCGCAGTCACGCTGTAAGTATAGTCGCCGACGGCCAGCGAGTTGTCAACATAATAAGTATCGGTCACAGGCTCCGCGTTGATCTTCTCACCGCCCCGGTAAACGTTGTAGCCGGTAAGGTTGGTGGGATTGTTGACGGGCTGCTTCCAAGTCAGCTTGGCTGCGGGCATGCCGTCGATCTGTGCTATGTCGAGGGCTGCCGGCTGGCGCGTGGTGACGTTCTGGTCGAGGCGCACGATGAGCGGCACCTCGTACATGTCGTTGTTAGCCGCGGATATGGCAAACGTCTTGCCGTCGGCCGACGCCGACGTGATGCTAATCATGGCGGCGATAGGCATGTTGCTGAAGTCTATGTCCTTTTCGGCCAGGTAGTCGTTGAGCGTAATGGCAGTTCCGTCATAGTAAACAGTACCGTAGGTGTTGCCGCTGTTGCTCTGCTCGAAACCGTAAACGCGCAGGTTGTCGTCCATGAACGTATATTGCACGTTGAACGGAATGCCCTGGTCGTAATAACCGATGGCGGTGTTCTCGCCGGTCTCTACATTATATATATAGCCCATGCCGTCGCTGAAATGCAGCAGATGCTTGCCGTCGCTGGTGAAATTGCGCGCAGCATTGAACGGATTGCCGCGAGACTCGTCGCTGAGATAAGTAACCTCGCCTGTCTCCACGTCCCACAAGGCTGTAACGCGGGTCCCGCCCGACTTGGCCGTATAAGTCCATCCGGCGGCTTTCTTGCCGTCGTCGCTTATGCCATAGACGCAGCCTGCATAGCCGTCGCCGAGGAACTTGTAAACCTCGCCGTCCTTCCATACCACCGGGGTGTACACGCCGTTATGCGTCATGGCTCCGCCGGCCCAACGGCCGTCGGAGCTGACAGTCTGCGGGTCGCCATCATGGTTGCCGCTCTCCTTGCCGAAGGCGTGCCACCCGTTGTCGTCATAATACCCGGCGGCGGTGACGGGCGCACCGTTCGACGAGATGGTATAGTCCGAATAGGTCCCGACCACCATACCGTCGTTGGCCACGTCGTAAGCCCAAGACGTGTCGTTGTTGCCCGAAAGCAGCTCAGACTCGTTGGTCTCAAGGTTCCACCTGAAGGCGTAGTAATTGCCGACCCCGTTCTGGAAGTAGCCGACAGCCCACTCGCCGTTAGGCGATATTGAATACACTGTATAATCGCGCAGGCCCATGAAGGTCAGCACGCCCGTGTCGTCGGCCGCCATGCCGTTAAGCGACGCGGCGGCGAGCAACAATGATGCTAAGAAGTGTTTCTTCATAAAAAGATTTTAAATGATGGGTTATTTAATGAAAAACTTTCGTACACTAACGTTGTCTCCCTGTACGGCGCGCAACACGCAGAAGCGGCCCTGCGCCACAGGGCAAGAGATGTTGACGGTGCCGCTGCCGCCGTTGCCCGACACTGAGGCCAGCACGGTGCCGTCAAGCCCGCATACGGTGACGGTGTAAGGCTCGTAAGAGCCGGGGAAGTCAACATGGAACTCACCGCCCGACACTGACACGCCTATGGCCGAGCCGTCGCCGGAAGCCCCGGCCGCGCTTATTCCGCTCGAAACCGGCGGAACGTCGACGCGCGCTATGTTGAGCACCTTGCCGGTAAGCGTGTTAAGGACGTAAGCGACGACGAACAAGTCGTCATTGTCCTCGAACCCGGCGGGCAGTGCCATGGTATGGGCGTATTCATACGAGCCGCCCTCTTCTATCACCGCCGGCAGGCTGCCCTCAACGCCGTTGAACGCCGTGGAGCCTTCGCGCGGCACATTGTGGTAGAACGTCAGCTTGGACGGCATGTAGAACGGCATGTAATAATATTCGTCGTAAGACACTAACGTGCTGCTGTTGGCCTGTATGGTGGTGTCGGTGCCCTCGACGGTTTTCTCTATCACGGCGAATCCGAGCTTGTAGCGTCCGTCGGCGTTGTCGTAACCTACGGCGAACTGCGTGTTGGTCGTCAGCGCAAGCATGCCGGGGTTGTCGGCCGAGCGCTCCACTTTCATGTCGACATAAGCCGGCACCTCAAGCGCCAGCGCCTTGCGGTACTGCCCGTCGTCGAGCACCGCGCCCACGTTGAGCGTGGTGTTGTCGCGGTTGAAGATATATGCGGGTATGCCTGAGATCCAGCGCGAAATGCCGTTGTTGTAGTCGTTGCACGTAAGTAGGTCGCGGGTGTGTACGGTCACCACGAGCACGTCGTCGCCGAGCCTTTCCTTCATGTCGTTGCCCTGCAGCGTGCCGGCCGGGCAGTTGTTGCACCATGTGCCCGTGCCTTCCTCGGCGAGAAGCGTCTTAGGGAAGTACGAGCAATACAGGCTGTCGCCGTAAACGTCCAAGGTTCCACCGGCGGTCACTGCGCTGAGGCTGTAGCGCGCCACCTTGTTAAGCTCCACGGGGATGTCGAAGCTGTAGGCCAGCGTGTCGCCCGTGAGCAGCTCGCGCCCGACGGACTGCGATATTGCGCCGCCGTCAGTGGCGCACTCTAACGACTCTATCCCGACCGGAGCGCCTACGTTCACGATGAAGCCCTTGGCCACGGCCGTGGGCGACGACGAGCCTACGAAGCGGCGCGAGGTATCCTTGACTACGAGGCGGCTGTCTGAAGGCTCGCCGATGAACAGGTTGTCGATGGCGAGGATGAACTTGTCATCGCTCGTACACACGAAGGCCACGTAAACGTCCTTCCCGGCGTAAGGGGCCAACGACACGGCGCGCGTCTGCCACTGGTAACCCTCGCCGTCGACCCTGCACACCTCCTTGAAGTCGGATGTCGACGAAGAGCCCTCGGACACCATCACCTTGTAACTCTCGGGCAGGTCGTAGTGCATCGAGCGCGCGTCCCAGCGCAGTATGGCGGCGTCGCTCTCGATGTGTACGGCCGGCGTAATCATCCAGTTTTCCACGGGATAATCATACAGGCACGACGAGAAGCTGAACGCCGCTCTGTTGGTATTCACGTCGGCAAGGTTCGCCGCCCAGCTGCCAGACACGGTGGCGTTGTTGTAGTTTGGGGAGGAAACAGGATTCTCGTCCATGTCCACAAGAGTGAAGTCGGACGGAATCCCATTGTCAAAGTCAGTCTCAAGATATACTTTCCCCTGCGCTCCGGCGGCCATGCTCAGTCCCGATGCCGCAACGAGGAGAAGTGTCTTATGAATGTTCATGTTTTGCCGTTTTTGTTCTGACAGTGCAAGGCCGCCCGCTACGCCGGTGTGCGGACGGTCCTTGTCCGTCGTTGTTAATTTGTCTTTACAAAAAAGGCAGTGCATGCCCCGCTGTTTCCGTCAGGATATGCACTGCTTTCTTACTTAATGTCACTTAACGAACTTCAGGGCAATCTTGTCCTTCTTGCCGTCGAGCGTGATGAACGCCACATGTACGCCGTCCTGCAGGGCGGATATGTCGGCGCGCGACACGTTGCTGTAAGAAGCCTCCTTCATGCCGTTGGCGTTGAAGATGACAATCTCGGTGGCCAGGCCGTTTTCGACGGTTATCTCGTCAGAGTTGATCGAAACGTTGTCGCCCACCTTCTGGGCAACATCGCTGATGCCTACCGACAGGTTGGCCGGGTCGACGTGGATCGTGTCTGAGTTGACCTTGCCGTAGTGGTAAACGGTCTGCACGTAAACGTCCTCCTCGTCGAAGCGGAACGTCAGGGTGTACTGGGTGTCCTGTCCGTCCTCCTCGTTGTTCTCGGCTACGCGCATGCCAAGCTGGGTGATGAATACGTTGTAGCGCTGGAACATCAGGTCTTCGTCGTAGTCGGGAGCGTCCCATGCCACGGTCACGAGGTCTGAGCCGGTTGAGTTGTCATAGGCTACGACGCGGAGGTTGGTGGCTGCGGGCAGCTCTACGTACGGGCTTGTCTCAATCGTGTTGGATACGTTGTAGGCCGTGCTCTCGCCGCTGATCTCGTCGTTGACGATGGTTTGCACGAAGTAGTCGTAGTCGCCGTTGGGCACGTTCTTGTCGATGTATGTGATGCGTCCCGTCTCCGGGTCGAATGCGCGCTCGTCCGACATCTTGACGTTGCCGATCAGGAAGCCGTGGCGGTAAACGTCGAACGAAACCTCGCCGAAGCCCGGAACAGACGGTGCTGCGAACGACAGCTCGTAAGTGTTGATTTCGCCTGATACCGGCTCTGCCTTAAGGTCGGTCGGGGCATAAACTGCGTCGTAAGTAGCGTAGAACGTTACCTGGCTGTAGACGTTGGCGTTCCATGTGCCGGTCTCCTTGTCGTAGTTCCAGCCAAGCTCCCTTACCTTGTTCGGGTCGCCGTCTACGCAGTCGTAAGTGATGCGCTTGCTCGGCTCCTCGGTCCATCCGCCGTTGCCGTCGCTCTTAGCCTTATAAGTAAGGTAGTCAACGATGGAGTCGTTGCGCCAAGTCCAGTATTCCACGGTCTGCTTAACCGAGTGGTCGGCGTTCCACTTGGTGGCCTTCACCTTGTGGTTGTCGGCGTCGTACTCAACGTCGGTCAAGAACTTGTAGCTGTCGTAAGCGCCGTCGCCCACGATGAGCTTGGGCTGGTTGAAGCTAACGAAGTCTGAGTAAGTCTTCGACTCCAACACGTAGTCCTGTCCGCCGTGCGCTCCGTAATAGTCGGGCACCATGCGTGCCTCGTAGGTCAGCTGGCCTGCGTCGTCATACTCGTAAACGGTGTAAGAGCCTGCGTAAACGTCGGTTTCCTTAACGAGGCGTCCCTCGGCGTCATACTCGTAGTTGATGGTGTCGCCAGTGGCCTTGAACACGAAGTCTTCGCCGCTGTACTGGCCGTACTGCTCTGAGTGAGAGCTTACCATGTTGTGGTTGGCGTCGTAGTCGTACTTCGTGTAGTTCATTATCTGCCAATCGTCGCTCATGCTGCCGTCATCTTTGTACATGCGGCCGTAGTTGCCCATGCGCACGGGGTTGTTGTACTGGTCGTACCATGTAATCTGGCGCTTTGATGGCTCGTTCTCGGGAACGTCGCCCATTGCGCTGCCCCATGTCTCAACGTACTTCACCCTCAGGCCGGTGTCAACGGGCTGGTCGGGGTCGTCGCCGCCGCCTCCGGAAACGCCGTTAGCCGTAGACTTTGTGAAAGTAAGTCCGGCCATGGAGCTGACGGGTATCTGCGTTGCGGCCAAGCTGAGGTCGCCCTCGGCGGGATTGACCTTAGCAAGGTTCTTACCGCTGACGAAATAGAGCGTTCCGTCGTAATATTCCATCGTCGTCGACTGTACTGAGCCGTCAACCGAACCTATTTGGCGCAGCTCGGTGCACGTCTTGGCATCAACGTCGTAAGAATAAAGCGTGAAGTTGGTGACGTTTGCCCCGAGGTCGCCCGTCTGGACGTACTTCAGTCCGTAAACGTTGCCCTCGCCGTCGGCGGCGATCGCGTTGAACGACGCGTTGGCTATCGAGTCGTAACGCTCAAGCGAGCCGTCCTCAAGGTTGACGGTGTAAAGCTCGCAGGTGTTCGACATGGTACGCAGGGCGAAGAGCTGCTTCGACACGGGGTCGTAGGTCATGTCGGAGACGGTGAAGCTGGCTGTATTGTCAGAGAGCTTCGTTATCTCGTTGGTCTCGAAGTTGAACGTGCGGAAGTTGCCCGAGCTGAAGTCGCCCTCAACATAGGCGTAATAAGTGTCGTCCACCGTGGCGCCGGCCTTGATGTAGAAGTCCTCCATCATTGCCTCGTCGGTGGGAATCTTGCAGTACTCGCCGGTGATTGTGGCGGGGTCAGTCACATCGAAAGAGATCATACGTCCCTCCCAGCCTTCAAGACCCGATGACGACGACGGCATAGACTTCAAGCCTACGTAGGCCGTCTGGGCCTGTGCTCCTGTAGAAACGGCTAATGCGGCCGCTACACATGCACTGTAAAGTAAATTTTTCACCATAGTTGTAAATATTAATTAAACTTAACACTTCATCACTTCCATTCTACGCTTTCAGGATACTTCTGTCGATGCTTTCTTTCCGTCAGCCGTGACCGACTTTACAGATTGTTCCGCAAGACAAGTGTATTCAAACAATATTTGTATTCCGTACACTAAAAGTTAGCAAAACATCACACAAACGTGCGGTATCGTTATACTATTGTGCCAAGATAATTGCCGTATACGAGTTGTCTTTTCTTAGTATTCTTCGGTGTTATTGGTTTTAAAATTATATTTCTCGTTTGCAAATATAATAAATATGTATTAAACTACCCCCCCGAAAACGAAAAAAGATGTTAACACTGTGCATTTTTATGAAACCGCACTATAAAACGGTCGTTTACACATTATAATATAATGAACGCCCGTAAAGCTTCCATCCATTAATATATATACATATTATATGCATTTTCAAAGAAAAGAGTCCGCCCGCCTCCGGCTTGCGGTAAACCGGAGACGGGCGGACACCAACCAAGATTATGCCATAGCGCGAGCCGTGTCAGCACACCTGGCTGCCGGGTTTTACGTCGGCCGAGGTCGTTATGACGCTGAGCGAGCCGTCGAAGTCTTCGGCCGAGAGTATCATGCCCTGGCTCTCGATGCCCTTCAGCTTGCGCGGGGCGAGGTTGGCTACGAAGCATACGCGGCGGCCTACGAGGTCTTCGGGCTTGTAATACTTGGCGATGCCCGAGACGATGGTGCGGTCCTGTCCGCTGCCGTCGTCGATGGTGAACTTCAAGAGCTTGTCGGCCTTCTTCACCTTCTCGCACGCCTTGATGAGACCTACGCGCACGTCGATCTTCTCGAAGTCGTCGAAGGCTATCACGGGCTTTATCTCCTTAGCCTTGTATGCGGCCTCGGCGTTGGCCTTCTTGGTGGCCTCGAGCTTGTCGAGCTGGTATTGTATGGTGTCGTCCTCTATCTTCTCGAAGAGCAGTTCAGGCTCGGCCAACTGGTGTCCGGCGGCGAGAAGTTCAACGGAGCCGAGGCTGTCCCAGTCGAACGAGTCGACGTTGATCATCCTGCGGAGCCTTGCGCTGCTGAACGGCAGGAACGGCTCGAAAGCTATGGCGAGGTTGGCCACGAGCTGTAGCGAAATGTTGAGTATGGTCTCCACGCGCGCCATGTCGGTCTTGGCCACCTTCCACGGCTCGGTGTCGGCTATGTACTTGTTGCCGATGCGCGCCAGGTTCATGGCCTCCTTAAGCGCGTCGCGGAACTTGAAGCCGTCGAGCAGGCGCTCCACATCGGCCTTAACGCCGTGGAACTCGGCTATGGCCTGGCGGTCGATGTCCTGCAGCTCGCCGCAGGCGGGCACGCGGCCGTCGAAGTATTTCTTGGTGAGCTGCAGGGCGCGGTTTACGAAGTTGCCGTAGATGCCCACCAGCTCGCTGTTGTTGCGCTCTTGGAAATCACGCCAGGTGAAGTTGTTGTCCTTAGTCTCGGGAGCGTTGGCCGTGAGCACGTAGCGCAGCACGTCCTGCTTGCCGGGCATTTCCTCCAAGTATTCGTGCAGCCATACGGCCCAGTTGCGCGAGGTCGAAATCTTGTCGTTCTCAAGGTTGAGGAACTCGTTCGCCGGCACGTTGTCGGGCAAGATGTAGCCTCCGTGGGCCTTAAGCATCGTGGGGAAGATAAGGCAGTGGAACACGATGTTGTCCTTGCCGATGAAGTGTACGAGGCGCGTCTCGGGGTCTTTCCACCACTTCTCCCAGTCTTCGGGCAGCAGTTCCTGCGTGTTTGAGATATAGCCTATCGGCGCGTCGAACCACACGTAGAGCACCTTTCCCTCGGCCCCTTCGACGGGGACGGGTATTCCCCAGTCCAAGTCGCGCGTCATTGCGC
>CALUIJ010000036.1 GCA_944320675.1 uncultured Prevotella sp. | reverse complement strand
TTCGCCGAATCTTAATTTGATTGAGCGGCTTTGGAAATTCCTCAGGAAGAAGATCATCAATACCGGATTCTACAGGACGAAAGAAAAATTCAGGCAAGCCGTCAAGGATTTCTTCGACAATATCGGGGTTTATAAAGAAGAGTTAGAGTCACTTCTAACTCTCAAGTTCCGTTTGTGTAATTCGCAAACCATTTCTTTTTGACTATAATTAAGCTGATAATGTGATCGCTTAAATATAAAATTCCGTTTGTTGTTTTTTTTATGTTTTCTGAAAAGATGCCTTTTAGCTCGTAAAAAGATGCCTTTTGCGTGATGAAAGGATGCTTTTTAGCGTGCGGAAAGCTGCCTTTTGCATTGCAAAAGCAACCTTTTGTCTTTACTTGTTTAGAACGGGTAGCCCACGGCGAGGTGTATGGCCTGTCCGTCCTTGAACCTCGGTATGTTGTAGAATCCGCGTTTGCCTGTTTCGTAAGGGACGTGCAGGCCGATACCCCAGTCTAAGCGGAGCACGAGGAACTCGAGGTCGTAGCGTATGCCGATGCCAGTGCCGAGTGCCATTTCCTTAAGGGCGTTTTTCAGCTTGAACTGGGCGCCGCGGCGGTAGCCGTCGTCGCGCATTGCCCATACGTTGCCCGCGTCGACGAACGTAGCGCCGTAAAGGTCGCCGAAGAGATTGATGCGGTATTCAAGGTTCAGCTGGAGCTTTATGTCGCCCGTCTGGTCGAGGTACGACAGTCGCGACACGTCGGTAGTGTAGCTGCCGGGGCCGATGCTGCGCACGGCGAAGGCCCTTATGCTGTTGGCTCCGCCTACGTAGAACTGCTCGCTGTAAGGCGCGCTGACGCTGTTGCCGTAGGTGTAGATGACGCCCGCGTTGGCGTGGGCTACGAGTTGCGCCTTATGGCTCAGCGTCCACGTCTTGCTTAGGTCGGTCTCCAGTTTCACGAATTGCGCATAGGGGTTGTTGAACATCTGTTTGCCGTTCTCGTCCCATTTGTTTCCTGCGGCCATGTATCCGAGCGACAGGATGTTGCCCGATTCGGTCAGCGTCGTTTCCCATACCAGCGGGTTGCGGCTGCGCGAGACCGAACTGTAAGTCAGCGTGTAGCGCATTTTCGGTATGAACACGTCCTGCATTGATGTCTGCAGATATGGGTTTGCGTAGAGTATCGAGTCGAATTTCATCGTCGTGTGGCTGAGCTTTTGGTATTGCAGCGTAAGCGGACTGTACTCGTGCCGCCAGCAGTCGGAGCGTTGCCACGTGTACGTCCATTCGGCCGAGAACGTCTGCATCTTGAAGTAATTGGGGCGGTTGAGCACGTTCATTGCCAAGCGGGCGTAGGTTGACGGCGTTGTGAAGAAACGGCGGCGCTTGACGAACGGCGCTATGAGGCGCGGAAACTCTATCGAGGCGTCGAGTCCGTATTCGTATGAGTTCATCTTGCCGGAAGTGCCGTTGACGTTCCTCCCCTGTTCCCATTCGTACGAGCCGTGCAGGTTTACGTCGAGTTTCTCTCCGCCGCGGAAGGCGTTGCGCTTTACCAGGCCGACTACGAGCTCGGGGCCGTGTCGGCCGTTTATCTTGTTCTTGTAGTTGGTTTCCACGTAGAAGTCGTAAGGCTTGTTGAACGTGCATGAGAGGTTAAGGTCGAGCGTGTCGCACGCTCCGGTTGTGTCGCGCGGCGTGAAGTTGAACTCTACCGAGCTGAACAGCCCCGAGCCGTTTATCTTGTTGGCCGACTCCGTATGCTTGTCGTAGCTGTATTGCTGGCGTGGGCGCAGCTTCAGGTCGGCCAGTATTATCCTTGGGCGTATCGGAGGACGCTTGCCGTTGAACCTTACGGTAAAGTAGCGGTGGCTGAACGAGTCGGTCGGCTGTTCCATGAACTGGCGGCGTATGTCGATGTTTATCCTTCCGATGTACCATTTGTGCTTGGTCGCTTGCGGCAGGTTGCCGGCCATTTGCAGCCTCAGCTTGGCCTTGCCCGGCACGGCCGACGTGTCGGCGAGGTAGGAAGCGAAGTTGGGTTGGTAGTAGTAATAACCGTTGTTGCGGAATAGTTGTGCCAGCCGGTTGCGTTCGGCGTCAAGTGCCGACGCGTCGAACGGCACGCCCGGCTTTATCTTAGTATCGCCGGCGGTCAGGTTTATCAGGCTGTCTGCCGTCTGCGGAAAGTCGACATATTCAAGCGTGTCGACGGTGAAAAGCCTGCCGAAGTCGACCGTATAGCCTATTTTCGCCTTTTTCGGATTCTTCTGCCGTATGGTCTTGTATGTCACGGTTCCGTTTAGGAATCCGTGGTTGTGCAGTACTGATTGCGCCACTGACGCGCGCAGCTGGGGGTTGACCTGGCGCATCAGTACGGGAGCCTTGCCGAATGTGCGGTTGATCCATTGGGCTATCTTGTTTTTTGAACCCGAGAAGGCGTTCCATATCCAAAGGCCGTAGGGGAAGGGCGTGCGGTAATAAGGGCTGCCGAACAGCGCGCCGTTCGGCGCGGTGGCCAGTGCGGCTTCAACTTCCTCTTTCGTTGTGTTGAGGTGGTCGCTTTCCTCATGCTCGCCGTATTGTATTTTCTCAAGACCGATGAACAGCTGGTCGCCTTCGGGTATGTTCCTTGTCGTTGAACATGAGACGAGGAGCAGGAGCATGGCCGGGAACACCATTGCCCTTAAATACTTGTTTCCGGTTGGGAACGGATTTTTAGTATGTTTCATTGTTTCTTGTTCTTGGTTGAGTCGGCCGGCAGCCGTGTTTCAGGCTGTTTCTTCCAGAACCTGAAAATGTCTTTGAAGTTTTGCAGGCTTCTCCGCCATGTGAAGCCTACGCCGTATTCGCGGACGGTGCCCTCGAGCCAGTCGTAAGCGTTGTTGTCATAGTACAGTTTCACGTATTTGTCCGACGAGTTGCCGAGACGGTATTCGAATGTTACATTGTCGAAGAACGTCTCGTTCTGGTTGGCCACTTCGGGACCGGTTGACACCTTTCCGCCGACTACGATTCGTATGCGGTTGTTCCAGAAGCGTTTTGAGAATTTGAACGAGTAGTCCGTATGCGTGCCGCCGCTGGCGTCGGTTGAGTTGTCCATGCCGAAACTGAGGTCGAGCGTGCGCAGCGCGCTTCCGGTGATGTTGTTTATCTCGCTCTGCAAGAATGAGTTCAGGGCGTCGTTCATGGAGAATCCTCCGGTGTTCCCATTGTCGAGGTACATGCCGGTGGTCAGCATGGTGACGGCCAGTTTGCCGCGTTGCTCTACGCTCATCGATTGCAGTTCGCTGTTCAGGGTCATGTCTTCTGGTGCGCTCAGGGTGAACTCGAGTCCCATGTCCGACAATGTCTTGGTTATCACGACTCCGCAGTCGAATTCCACGGTGCGTTCCTGCGTTCCGCCTGAAGATACGTTGGCCTTGGTGCGCTCGGTGGCCGTTATGTTAAGTTTGGGGTTCATGGGGTCTCCGGTGAACTCGATATAGCTGCCGTCTTGTATCGTGAACGTCTTCAGCGGAATGATAGGAAGCGAGTATTTCATTTCCCCGTTGTCGAGTGTGTACCGCCCGGTAAGGCTCATGTCGCCCGTCAGGCCGTATTGCAGGCGCAGGCTTCCGCCGCCCATCAGGTCGATGTAATTCGAGTGGTCGGTGTTGAGGTAGCACATCACGTGGGCGCCTTGGGCGATGTTCATCGTAAGGTCCATCTTGAATCCGGAGATCGGTTTGTGTTCGACGACGGCGGCCGCTGTGTCCTCGAAACTTACGAACTTCACCAGCTCTTCCATGCGGTTGTCGGTTGAAAGCGGCGAGTCGCGCAGGATGTACGCCATGTCGGTCGTGCCGAGCACGTCTAACCGTCCGAGCATTTCCAACCGTTCAAGCGGCCCCCTCATCGTTGCGAAGAAGTCGACGAAGGCCTTGCCGAAGGCTACGCTCCGGCGGTTTTCCTTTGAGTCGATGATTCTCAGGTTGCGGGCGACCATGTCTAAGTCCATGCTCATGGCTTCAAGGGCGGAGAAGTCGACGTTGCCGTTGAGCGTTAGCGGATTGTTGTTGCTTGCGAACATCTTGAAGTCCTCGAACAGCAGGTTGCTGCCTACGATGCGCAGCGGCTCGTCGTCGAAACGCAGCTGTACGCCGTATTGCGCGCTGCGCATGTGGCAAGAGTCGAGCCTTAGTCCGCCGTTGATGCGTGGCTTGTCGAGCGGCCCGTTGACGGCCAGTTCGCCGTCGGCGTATCCGTTGAAGCGTACTATGCGGTCGGGCATGAAGCCGTTGAGCAGCCGCATGGGCATGCGGCTCATGTTGAGGTTCACGTCGAGGCCGCCCTCGTCGGCCGGGTTGTATGTTCCGCTTATTTCGGCTATCTGTTTGCCGTTGCAGTTCACCACACCGTCAAGCATGTGCGAGCCGTCGCTTTGCGGCATGTAGACGAATTCCGTGCCGAGGTCGCCCATGCGGCTTCGTTCGTATGTCATTTTGTCGACCGACAATGATGCCGATACGGAAAAGGCTTCGGGATTCTGTATGACGTGGAAGTCGCCGTTCATTATTCCGGTGATGTCGGGCATGTAGGGGATGACTGTCAGCACCTTTTCCAGGTCGAACTTGTTAAGTCCGATGGTTATGTCTTGCAGGGCTTCGGTGTTCTCGTCGTTCGAATAGACGTGCACTCCAGTTCCGTCGTCGGCCATTAGTTGCAGCTTGGCCGATACGCGCCTGTCGGCTCCCATGTAGAGGTAGTTGTCCTCGTTCACCTTGAACTTCTTGTATCCGAGCACGGGGTCG
Source organism: uncultured Prevotella sp. (assembly GCA_944320675.1). Classification (GTDB taxonomy): domain Bacteria; phylum Bacteroidota; class Bacteroidia; order Bacteroidales; family Bacteroidaceae; genus Prevotella. The sequence goes on along the minus strand of CALUIJ010000036.1, from coordinate 13,672 downwards.
TCTGTGAGCACGTGGACTTTTATGCCTTTTTCTTCCATTGACGCCTCGAACCCGAGTTTTACGCCGAGGCTGTCTTTCGCGTCGTAAAAACGGATGTCGGCTCCGGAGCCTTTTTCGAATATGTATCCGTTGAACAGTGCGTTGAACACGTATTGCTTGTTTTTCCTATTGTTCCTCACTTGTCCGTTGTACGTGCAGTTGGTAGAGTCGGAAACGATGTTGAAGCGTATCGTGTCCAATTTCACCGCGCTGTTCTGCAACGCCAGCAACTGCACGTTGCCGTTGAGTCCTAATATGGGCGACGATGCTATGTCGATGTCGGCATCCTGGAAGGTGAAGCCTTTCCTTGCGATGAAGCGGCTTAGGGGGTTATCTTTGCCTGTCGTGAGGTATAGGCGGGCCGTCGGGAGCTTGCGGCGCAGCGCTGCGATGCTGATTTGCTTGCTGTCAAGCTCGGCTGACAGTTCTTTGGTAAATTCGCCTACTTTCTCGAGAATCTTCTTATAGCCTCCACTGCCGTCAAGATACAGCCTGAAGTCGCCGCACTCGGTGGCGAAATGGGTAGTGTCCTGGCTCGTGAGGATGTTTACCTTAAGGTCGTTGGGGCGGAATGTGCGGCCTGAGTCGGATATGGCGAGGTCGCTCACCAGGCCGTTCACGCTGAGCATCGTCTTGAGGTCGGTGCTTGCGTCGATGTCGCATTTCAGCGAAGTCGACAATTGTGACTCTGTAAGGCGCAGGCCGTACCAGTCGACGTTTTCCACGTCGGCCGAGAGCGTGGAGCTTATCATCTTCGGGCTTAGCGAAGCTTTTATCGCAATGACGCCTTGCGCCAGAGGGTTTTCGCTGTCGAGCACGGCTGCGGCCTGTCCCTTGTAGATGCCTGCTTTAAGCCGTATGCTGTCAAGACTGTATTCCCCTATGCTGAATTTCTCGATGCCGGCCTCGGCCGTCGCCTTAGTCCGTGCCGACATGAGGTTGGTTCCCGCTCCTTTTACGTGGATGTGTCCGGTTAGGTCGCCCATGCCGCTGCCCGGCATGAAGTGGCTGATTTTCAGTTCTTTTGCCGTCAATGACGCATTATAGCTGTTACGCCGTGCGTCGAAGTGGCCGTTCACTGTCAGCCTGCCGCCGCCCTCGGCAGCCGCGAGGTCGGCTTCATATCGCTTGCCGTTTATTCCTGCGCGTCCTTTCAGGCTGATGCCCGTAGGGATGTTTACGTCCGTGCCTTGCGCCTTGAGCAGCGCGCTTACGAAACCGAGATTGTATGCCGTAGCGTCGATGTCCACCGTTGCGTTAAGCTTGTCGGCATCGGTTACGTTGGCTGCTTTGCCTTTAAGGTTTATGTTGAACGCCGAAGGCAGCTTGATGTTCACTCCGCCAATATTCAGGTGTCTCGTGTTGCCTGCGGCTACGGCTTTGATGCTTAACGGCTGGTTGGGCCAGCGGCGGACGAAGCCTGCGGGCATGTCGCCGATGATCCTCATTATGTCTTGTTTGCCGATGGAGCAGTCTGCGTATGCGCTGATTCTGCCGGGAGCCTTGTCGTCAAAGGCGTCGAGGTCCATCGTGAGGCGTACGCCGAGCGTGGAGTTAGGCGTTTTCAGGCTGAGTCCGGGCAATTCCATCTTGGTTGAGTCCATGGCGAACCTGCCGTTCAGCTGTTCTACGTTTATGCCGCTTTTCTCCTTGAACGAGCACGAGCGCAGCGACAGGCTCATGTCGGGCGAGCGGAAATACAGCGAGTCGATGCCAATGGCGACGTCGGAAAGCGCAATGTGGTTCGGGTCGAGCCCTTTAGCATCGGGTTTGAAGTTGTCGTCGTACTTTATAATTCCTCCGTCCAGGTCGAAACGTTGTATCTTGTATAGTCCGGAGTAAAGGTCGAACAGTCCGTCGCGCGCTTCCGTCTTGCCGAGGTAGGCCGATATTTGCAGCGTGTCGCCGGGCATGTGTACGGTGACGCCGGTCTTGGCTATGCCGAGCTTGCCTACTCTTATCTTCCATTTGTTCTCCGTCGTCGTGGTGTCAGGCGGCACGGTGTCGCTCAGGGCCACGTCTATGTCGGCATCGGCAAGCGCCGCCTCGTCCACCATTACGGTCTCCCTGCCGAGGTCGATGCCGTGGCTTTGCAAGTATAACCGCCCTATGCTGCCTTTTACGCGCGCCTCGTGCACTAAGCCGGCTGTGTTCAGTCTTACGTCGGTGAACTCCAGGGCGTCAATCTCGACTTGCTGCTTCAGCAGCGGCCACAGTCGCACGTCCGCCACAAGCCGTTTCACGTCGGCTATGGTGTCTTGCGCTTGGGGCGTCGGGCCGTTAGGCTGGATCATCATGAAGCCTTCCACGCCGAGGTCGAGCGGGAACACCAACTTAACACGCTCTACGGATATCTCCATGCCCGTTTGTTCTGAGGCGTAAGCGGTAACTTGCCTTACGAGCCAGTTTTGCACGGGAGGCAGGTAAAGCAATACGGCCAATATGATGAACAGCAAAAACGGTGTCAGCATTATGCCGGCAGACCATTTCAATATTTTCTTTTTCCGCACGTATTTACATGAACTTATAGTTATATGTGCAAAGTAAGTAATTATTTTGGAAAAAGAGAAACGTTTTGGCGATAAAAAACGAAGTTTTCTTTGTTTTTGCATGCTTGCACCGTATGCCTCCAGTGATAAGCTGCGGATATGTCGGCGGCATCGGGGTGGCAGCGGTGGCGCGCCGTAATTGGTGAAATGTCAGGTTCAATCCTGTAAAAGGTTGTTTCCCGCATTGCAAAACATTGCCTTTTGCGTTGTAAAACGTTGCCTTTTACGTTGCAAAACGTTGCCTTTTGCGTTGCGTTTTATCGTTTCTCGCGCATGTAGTCTGCGGTGGAGACAATACGGATTGATGCCAAGTGTTCTCTGCCGGACTTTCTGGAAACGGATAAGTGGCTGATTGTGGGGATATTGGTTGCTGACGGACGTGTCCGCCGTCTCGTCGGCACGCCGTCAGCGTTGTCGTTTTCCCGGCGGATTTACTTTCACGATGTCACGTCTTAACGTAAAACGCTTTGTTCCAGTGACTTATGGAGTGACATTAGTGCAGCGGCATTGTCACCACATTCACGCGCCGCACAATCAGGTCATTATGGTTTGATGTGACATTGGTGAATGTGCCGCGTGCTTAATGTCACATGGTAATTCATTGCTAACCAATGGGATAGCCCCTTATGTGACATTGTGACGATAAATGGCGTTATATTAATTAAGTCTTATGAATTAGTCCCTGCGCCGACACGACCGCCGCTGGCACTGTGGCTGATGGATTTGGTGAGTGCCTGCCGGTGTATAAGTTGATGGAAACCACGCCGTTATGCGTAAAACAGGCGGACAGGCCGCAGGGGGATGTCATGCGGTTATCTCGCGCCACAGCTTGTCGTCGGGCACGGGGCTTTCCACGCTCACCGGCTTTTTCGATACCGGATGTACAAACTCCACCTTGCGTGCAAGCAGCGATATGCTTCCGTCGGGGTTGCTGCGGCGTGCGCCGTATTTCAGGTCGCCTTTGATGGGGCACCCTATCTTTGCCAACTGGCAGCGTATCTGGTGGTGGCGGCCGGTCATAAGTTGTACTTCGACCAAGGTGTATCTTTCCGAACGGCCGATGACTTTGTAATGCAGCACGGCTTTCTTCGCTCCCGGCACCTCGCGGTCGTATGCGTAGCTCTTGTTCTGCCTTTCGTTGCGCGTAAGCCAGTGTGTAAGGGTGGCTTCTTGCTCGGCCGGGGCGTTTTGGCAGATAGCCCAATACGTCTTGTGTATGTCGCCGTTGCGGAACATATCGTTCAGCCGCGACAGGGCCTTTGACGTTTTTGCGAATACGACAAGCCCCCACACAGGGCGGTCCAACCTGTGGGTTACGCCGAGGAACACGTTGCCCGGCTTGGCGTATTCTTCCTTGATATAAGCCTTTACGTCGTCGGCCAGCGTGCGGTCGCCGGTCTTGTCGCCCTGCACAATCTCGCCGCTAAGTTTGTTTACAATAATAATATGGTTGTCTTCGTAAACTACGTTCATTTTAGTGGATAGTAAAAAAGTGAAGAGTGAAAAATCCGTTTGCCTTATTGCCTTGTCTGCATAGGTATTGGATTTTTCACTTTTCACTTTTAAGTTTTTAACTTGTCAATTACATGTTCATACCGCCGTCAACCTGGATAACCTGGCCTGTAACGTATGAAGAAAGGTCTGAGGCCAGGAATGTGGCTACGTTGGCGATGTCTTCCACCTGGCCTGCGCGGCGCAGTGGTATCTTCTGTATCCATTCCTTGCGGATGTTGTCGGGCAGGGCTTGGGTCATAGCCGTTTCGATGAAGCCCGGGGCTATGGCGTTGGCGCGGATGCCGCGCGAGCCTATTTCCTGTCCGATGCTCTTGGCCAAGGCGATGAGTCCTGCCTTCGAGGCTGCGTAGTTGCACTGCCCGGCATTGCCGTGGACGCCTACCACCGAAGCCATGTTGATTATGCTTCCGCTCTTTTGGCGCATCATGATGGGCGTGCATGCGTGGATGAAGTTGAACGCCGACTTAAGGTTTACGGCGATTACTGCGTCCCACTGCGCTTCAGTCATGCGCATCATGAGCCCGTCTTTTGTTATTCCGGCGTTGTTTACGAGAATGTCTATTGATCCGAAGTCCTCTTTCACCTGGCTCACCACTTCGGCCGTCTGGGCGAAGTCGGCGGCGTTGCTTGCGTAGCCTTTAGCCTTCACGCCTTTGGCCGTTATTTCTGCTTCGGTAGCTTTGCCGTTTTCGTCTATTACAAGGTCGGTGAAAGCGATGTTTGCGCCTTCCTCTGCGAATTTCAGTGCGATAGCTTTACCGATACCGCGCGCCGCGCCAGTGATGAGCGCGGTCTTACCTGATAATAATCCCATGTTGTTTATTTTAATTTTTATAATGAAACTACGATGTGTTAACGGTGAGGGGTGGAATAGCGAAAAGTGAAAGGCGGAGAGGTCGGGACAGTGGAAATCTTAAAACCTCACGACCGTATAACCTCACAACCGCAAGCCTTAAGGTCTCACTTTTCTATTGACTTGCCCAAGGCTCCGTAAACAACCTTGGCTACCAACGGCTTGCTCGCTTCAGGGGTCATGCCGTGGCCCAGCCTTCCGCAGATGTAAGGCACTTCTAGTCCTTTTATGCAATAGTGCGTTATATCGGCCACAAGCTCCACGTTCTCTATGTCAAACTCGCCGTCGGCCTTGCCGTCGGCGTAGACTTTGCGGAACAGCTCGATTTCGTCCTCGTCGAAGTTCTTCCTTACTTTCTCTACCATCCATATATTGCGGAAGAACGCCGCGCGCAGGTTGCCGTTGCGCATCACCGTTTCTTTAATCATGTTGAGATGGGTGTAAATAAGCTCGATTATTTTCTCTTGCGGGCGTATCTTTTTCGTTGCCACCTCGTCCATTTTGTCGGAGAGCCGTTCGAGTTCGGATTCAATGACGGCGTAGTAGACGTCTTCTTTACTTTTAAAATATGTATAGAGCGTTCTGCGTCCTTTGCCTGAAGAGCGTGCGATGTCGTTCATCGTCGTATTCTCCAAACCGTTTTTTGCAAACAGCTGTCTTGCTACGTCAACCAGTTTCTGTCTTGTCTTTGATATGGACATTGGTTTTCCTCCCTTGATTCTTTTTGCACATGTGGCTTACCGTGTGCAAAAGTATCAATTTTATTTGATACGGCAAAATATTTCGGTTTATATTCTGTAAAAGTAGCGTAGTTGCATAGCTTTGTATGGTGTCGGAATGTTTGTGCCGTTTGCCTTAGCTTCATCCAAGACTCTTGTTCCTGTCATCGGGCAATAATGAAAGACGGCCAACACCTTGAAATGCAAGGGGCTGACCGTCTTATAGTTGCGGAGGCAGGACTCGAACATGCGACCTCCAGGTTATGAGCCTGGCGAGCTACCAACTGCTCCACTCCGCGATGTCAAATTAACTTGTTGCGCCTCATTTCTGATTTGCGAGTGCAAAGATACGCCTTTTTTGTGAGACGTGCAAGCTTTTTGCGCAAAAAATGTTTTTGCGGCTTGATTTTTGTCGGTTTTTAACTTTTCGGGCGCATGAAATTATTGGTGGGGCATGGGGAAGGAGCTCGAAATGGGATGAGGCGTGGTGTCGGCTACGGAATGCGTCAGACCGTAAAGATATATGTATGCGTAAGATTGGCGGGCGCTTCCTAAAACACAATCCGCAGGCCCATTATAAGAAATGAATGCAACCGGCTTCTTGTACAGATCTTATAAAAGAAAAAAACTAAACGATTATTGGATAATCATTTAGCTTTTCCCTTAAGTGACCCCGACAGGATTCAAACCTGTAACCTTCTGATCCGTAGTCAGATGCTCTATTCAGTTGAGCCACGGGGCCGTTTTTCTTAATTGCGATGCAAAGGTACGCACTTTTCTTGAATTGACCAAATGTTTCTGGAACTTTTTTTGAAAAATCTTGTTTTTCTTGTGTTTTGGGCGTATTCGAGCCGTTTTTTGTGCGTGGTACGTTGTTTGGATGTGCTTTTTGATGAAAATAGTGGCGTACGGCCCGGACTTTTGCAGATGTGGCGCGGTTGAGGCTTATTATATATAATAAGGTGGAACTTATAGCTCTCAGTTCTTTGTCTATGGAGGGTTTTGTCCGTGTGGTTTTAAGTATGAATCCAGTGTGCGCAAAACTGTTTCTATTTGGTTTGTTTCGTATAGGTGAAAGTATTTATAAAAAAGCATAATAATATATGTAGCTGACCGATTGTTAATGCTTTTTTTTGTAATTTTGTCGCCGTTGACTTATTTATCATTAATAAAAAGAAATGAAGAAATTAGCATTTGTTTTTATAGGATTGCTTGCTCTTGCCGGTATTGTCGGTTGCGACAATGCGGAGACGTATGCAGAGCAGAGGGACAGGGAGAATTCGGCAATAAGGAGGTTCATCCGCGATTCGTCGATTACGGTTATAAGCGAGGCGCAGTTCAGGGAGCAGGGATATTCCACCGATTTGGATGAGAACCAGTTCGTGCTTATGCAGAATACCGGCGTTTACATGCAGATTGTGAGGGAAGGATGTGGCGAAAAGATAAAGGACGGTGAGACTGTCGACGTGCTGTGCCGTTTCACCGAGCGCAATCTGTTGACTGACACGATACAGCTGACCAACGATGTCCTGGCGTTCTCGTCGATTCCTGAGAAGATGAATGTTACGAACACGAGCGGTACGTTTACTGCTTCGTTCGATCCTAATTCAAGTTTGATGAATTTGGCTTATAAAAGCACTTCAGTGCCGTCGGGCTGGCTTGTTCCCTTGAATTATATAAAAGTGGGCCGGCAGTCTACGCCCGACGAGGAGATAGCCAAGGTGAACCTTATCGTGCCCAGCACGCAGGGGCAGGCTTACGCCTCTTCAAGTGTTTATCCTTGTTATTATACGATAACCTACGAGAGAGGAAGATGATGTGAATTTAAGAATTAAGGGTTGGGTATTAAGAAGGCATGCATGTACGGTTGATACGCAAAAGCATGTTCTTAATCCTTAACTCTTAGTTTTTTGCCGGCTTCATGCCTGAATTTGTTCCTCGTTACTTAAGTTCCTGGCTTGGGGCTTGATTTTCTTATATTTGCAATACACAGGATTCCGTTTCTTAATTATTGACTTTTAATTATATTAAGAATGACATTGATAAAATCTATTTCGGGAATACGCGGCACTATTGGCGGCCACGTTGGCGACACGCTCAATCCGCTTGACATAGTTAAGTTTACGAGCGCCTATGCGATGTTCATACGCAAGGGACGCGGCGGATGCGGCAGCGGAAAGATTGTGGTAGGGCGCGACGCGCGCATATCCGGCGATATGGTGAGGAATATCGTGTGCGGTACGTTGATGGGCGCAGGTTTTGATGTCATAGACATAGGCTTGGCCACGACTCCTACTACAGAGCTTGCCGTGCGTATGGCCGGTGCCGACGGCGGCATAATAATCACGGCCAGCCACAATCCGAGGCAATGGAACGCCTTGAAACTGCTGAACAGCGAAGGGGAGTTCTTGAGCAAGGCCGACGGCAACGAAGTGTTGGCGGTTGCGGAAAAGGAGGATTTCGCTTACGCCGAGGTTGACGGTCTTGGAAAATATGTGAGCGACGCTTCGTACAACGTGAAGCACATCGACACCGTGCTCGGCTTGAAGCTTGTCGACGTCGAGGCCGTGCGCAAAGCCCGTTTCCGTGTTTGCGTAGATGCGATAAACAGCGTGGGAGGGATAATCCTGCCCGGGCTGCTCGACGGACTTGGCGTTGAATACGAGATTCTCAACGGTGAGCCTGACGGTGATTTCGCGCATAATCCGGAACCGTTGGAAAAGAATCTCGGCGGGATAATGGAGCGCATGCGCGGCGGAGGTTTCGACCTGGGCATCGTCGTCGATCCTGACGTTGACCGTCTTGCGTTCATTTGTGAGGACGGCCGGATGTTCGGCGAGGAATACACGCTTGTTTCAGTGGCCGATTACGTGTTGGGCCATACTCCTGGCAATACCGTAAGCAACCTTAGCAGCACGCGCGCGCTTCGCGACGTGACCGAGCGTCATGGCGGCGCATACACGGCATCGGCTGTGGGCGAGGTGAACGTTACTACGAAGATGAAAGAGGTTGGAGCCGTGATAGGCGGCGAAGGCAATGGCGGAGTGATATATCCAGAGTGCCATTACGGCCGCGACGCCCTTGTAGGCATAGCTTTGTTCCTTTCGTCGTTGGCCCATAAGGGCTGCAAGGCGAGCGAGCTTCGTGCGACGTTCCCTGCTTATTTCATCGCTAAAAACCGTATCGACCTTACGCCGGAAACCGACATTGACGCCATTTTGGCCAAAGTTAAGGAGATGTACGCCGACCAGAAGGTTAACGACGTCGACGGCGTGAAGATAGATTTCCCTGACAAGTGGGTGCATTTGCGCAAGTCGAACACCGAGCCGATAATCCGAGTGTATAGCGAGGCTTCGACGATGGAAGAGGCCGACGCCCTCGGCAAGCGGATAATGCAGGTGGTAGAGGACATGCAATGAACACCGCTTGCCGTCCGTAAGAGCGGACGTGCTTTTATGCAAGGATGCTCATTCCTGTCTTAGTGGCTGATAATCACTGCGTTGCAAACCGTAACGGCAACGTGGGTCCAACGATAATATCGGTAATATGTAAAAGGTTGCCTTTCGAGTTGTGAAAGGCAACCTTTTACGTTGCAAAAAACGGCGTTTTACGGTATGAAAAACGGTGTTTTATAAAATGAAAACCGACCGTTTCTTGATTCGTGCATGTTTGTCCGTTATCCGCTTCCTTTTCGTCTGTGCCGGATTTTGTCTTAAACCCAAATCCGTTGTTAAGCTTCGGCCTGGCATAAACGCATAATCATACCGGAGAGAATGTGATATACGGTAATATTCAGGCATTGCGTCCTAACGACCGCTTTGGGTTAAACGAAAATCTTTACGCCCAGGGCGAGCAGGGCGTAGCGTGCGAATTTGCCTACGGCCACGCTTGCGGTGGTTAATGTAACGTTGGCCCGCATCAGTCCGAGCACTATCGTTATGGCTTCGCCTATTACCGGCAGGAAAGCGAAGAACCCTGTCAATGCTCCGCGGCCTGCCATGAAGCGTCGCGCACGGTCGAGGTCCTTTTGCTTGACGTGCAAGTATTTTTCTATCCAGTCCATGCGCCCGAAAGTTCCAATCCAATAATTAAGCATGCTGCCGAGGGTGTTGCCTATGGTGCCGTAAGCGACGAGCAGCCATGGGTCGAGCCCGGCGGCTATGAGCGCGAGCATGACAACCTCGCTGCTCAATGGGAATATGCTGCCTGCGAGAAAGCCCGAGAGCAGCATGCCGATGTAACCGTAGTCGGTGAGAAATCCTATTATAGACTCCATGGTGAGAGGTTGTTTGTCTGTGGTGTGCAGTTTAGGATGTTGAACGCCGTTGCGGCCAACGCCAGTGTGAGGAGCACGATGAATGCTATGTTTGTAAGCCGTGTGCGCGTAAGGGCTAAGAAGTGGCCCAGCAGTATTGAAGCGTTGACTATCAATATGCCTGTAAGCTGTGTGCCGTTCGCGGGCTGCAATATGGCCAGTACGGTGGTGAACAAGGCCAGCGTGATGAGCATTTCGTAAATCATCCGTGTGCGTATCTTGTCCTTGTAGCTGTTGCGCAGGAAGTGTATCGTGCCGATGACGGTTACAATAAGCGTGAAACCGAATGTTACGGCCATGCCGGTTGTGGCAACGTTTTCATAAGGGTATGGCTCCCAGAAGCGTAGGTTCAAGTGAGGGGCGATTATGTCGAAGTCGCCTGTCATGACGCAATATCCGCAGACGAACCAGTAGGGCAGGGTCAGCCCGATAAGCGACGCCCAGAAGTTGCGTCCGCTGAAAGCCATCAGGTTCGTGCCTGCGAGCACCCAGAATATTGGCGCGAAGAACAGTGCCTGTGGGTAAATTACGCTTGCGCAGCCGATGAACATGAATGCGTAGAACATCTTGCCCTGCGCCCGCTTGTCCTGGTATGAGGAGCAGAGCAGGAGGTACGAGGCGATGAAGCACAGCTGGACGGCGAGCACGTCGAGCCTCCCGGCCACCGGGGCGGCCATCGTGCCGAGCACGAGGAACGAGCATGACACCATGCGGCTGTACGTGCGTATCAACGCATTGCGGTTGTTGAGTTCGGCCATGAGGTATGCCGACACGGCGAAAACCGCCAGTTCGGCATGCATCCTGCAGTTTATGGCGCACATTACAAGCCATACGGCCAGCGTGTAAACCGCCGTTACGGGCAGCGCCAACCGGCTTTCGGCTATCTTGTTTTGTAATCGCTTCATTCTTTTTTGAATTAAGAATTAAGAGTTAAGAATTAAGAAAATATCCTCGAAAGGCATTTTTCTTAATTCTTAACTCTTAATTCCTAATTAGTTTTAAAGGTCTTTACCGATGTCGCTGCGGAAATATTTATCGGTGAAATGTATCTTCTGTGCCTCGGCGAACGACTTTGCCAGGGCTTCGTCCTTGTCCTTTCCGTATGAGCTTACGGCTATGACGCGCCCGCCGGCGGTCACCACTTGGCCGTCTTTCAGTGCCGTGCCTGAGTGGAACACGATGCTGCCTTCAACGTCGCCTATGCCTGTTATGGGATAGCCTTTGGCGTATTTCTCGGGATAACCGCCGCTTACGAGCATTACGCATACGGCCGCGCGCTCGTCGAACTCTATCGTGCGGTTGTCGAGATTGCCCTCGGCCACTCCCTCGAACAGGTCTACGATGTCGCTCTTCAGCCGCAGCATTACGCTCTCGGTCTCAGGGTCGCCCATGCGGCAGTTGTATTCTATCACCATCGGGTCGCCCCCGACGTTTATCAGTCCGAAGAAGATGAACCCCTTGTAGTCGAGCCCCTCCTCGGCAAGGCCTTCCACCGTCGGGCGGATTATGCGGTCTTCTACCTTTTGCATCCATTCCTCCGTGGCGAACGGAACTGGCGAAACGCTGCCCATGCCGCCCGTGTTGAGGCCCGTGTCGTGCTCGCCGATGCGCTTGTAGTCCTTCGCTTCAGGCAGAATCTTGTAGCTCTTGCCGTCGGTAAGGATGAAAACGGAACATTCGATGCCGCTCAGGAACTCTTCGATGACGACGTTTGCCGAAGCGTTGCCGAACATTCCGCCGAGCATCTCGCGCAGTTCCTTCTTGGCCTCGTCGAGCGTGGGGAGTATCAGCACGCCCTTACCGGCGCACAGTCCGTCGGCCTTGAGCACGTAAGGCGGCTGCAATGTCTCGAGGAAACGCAGACCATCGTCGAGCGTCGTGCCGTTGAATGTCTTATAACGTGCCGTCGGTATGTTGTGCCTTTGCATGAAGCCTTTGGCGAAATCCTTTGAGCCTTCAAGTCGGGCACCCAGCTTCGACGGGCCGATTACTGGTATGCCTGCAGTGCGGGCGTCGTCCTTGAAGTCGTCGTAGATGCCTTTCACCAACGGGTCTTCAGGCCCTACGACCACCATGTCGATGCCGTTGGCCACGGCAAAGTCTTTCAGACGCTCGAAATCGTCGGCCTTAATGTCTACGTTTTCTCCGTTTTCGGCCGTTCCGGCGTTACCCGGAGCTATGTAAAGTTTCTCTACTTTCGGGCTTTGGGCTATCTTCCAAGCCAATGCGTGCTCGCGCCCGCCGCTACCTAATAATAATATTTTCATAATCTAAAAACTTAGTAGTTGCAGCAGGTAAAGCGGTTGCCGCCCGTTTAACTCGCTTATGGTTTAGCGGCAGCGCTTTGCTTTTTGCCAACTTTTGATTTACTTCTTTACCTTTTTACTTTTTTACCTTTACTTCAAATAGTCCTCGAAATACTGCGTAATCCTCTCGTGCAGGTGGACGCTTTGGTGTCCGGCCATGTTGTGCCCCTCGCCGGGATATACGTAGAAGTCGGGCTGGGTGCCCACCTCGTTGCACTTCTTGATGAACGACAGGGCGTGTTGCGGTACGACGGTCGGGTCGTCGGTGCCGATGATTATCTGCAGTTTGCCTTTCAGGTTCTTAGCCTTGCCGATGAGGCTTGTCTCGGCATACCCCTCGGGATTGGCCTGCGGGGTGTCCATGTAGCGTTCGCCGTACATCACTTCGTACCATTTCCAGTCGATCACCGGGCCTCCGGCCACGCCCACTTTGAATACGTCGGGATAGGTAGTCATCAGCGACGTGGTCATGAATCCTCCGAAGCTCCATCCGTGTACGCCCATGCGTGTGGTGTCGACGTAGGCCAACGACTTAAGGTATTCTACGCCTTTCAGCTGGTCTTTCATCTCTTCCACGCCGAGGTGGCGGAACGTGGCCTGCTCGAAGTCGCGTCCGCGGTCGCACGAACCGCGGTTGTCGAGAATGAAGAGCAGGTAGCCTTTCTGTGCCATGTACGTCTCCCAGCTGCGGCTTGCGTAGTGCCAGCGGGCCTCGACGTTGCGTATGCCGGGGCCGCCGTAGACGTAGACCACGGTGGGATACTTCTTATTTGGGTCAAAGTTGACTGGTTTCACCATGCGGTAGTAAAGGTCTGTTACGCCGTCGGCTGCCTTTATCGTGCCGCATGTGTATTCCGGTACGTCGTATCCGGTCCATGGGTCGGCGGCCTTGAAGTAGTTTGTGCGCTTCGCCTTTTCAACGTCGATGATGTCGATGTTGCGCGGAACGTCGGGCGCGGTGTACCTGTCGTATGCGTAGCGGCCCGAGGCAGAGAGCATTGGGGCGCGGTGTCCGCCTGCGCCGTACGTGTTGGCGTGTACTCCTTTGCCGTCGTCGAGCAGCGTGCGTTCGCCGGTTTCGATGTCGACTTTATAGATGTTGTTCTGTATCGGGCTGCTTTCGGTCGAGACGATCACCGCCGTCTTGGCCTTGGCGTTGAAGCCTACGAGATCTAATACGATCCATTTGCCGCTTGTAATCTGCTTCAGCTGTCCGCCTTTGGTGTTGAAGAGGTACAAATGGTTGTAACCGTCCTTCTCGCTTTGCAGGATGAACTTGCCGTCATCCCACGGCAGGAAGGTTATCGGGTTGACCGGATGCACGTACTTGTCGTGGTGCTCTTTGTACAACACGGCTTGCTTTTCGCCGGTCGCGG
>CALUIJ010000035.1 GCA_944320675.1 uncultured Prevotella sp. | reverse complement strand
CAAGGATTTCGGCTCCAGTGAAGGGTATCAACATCATAAAGATGTCTGACGGTACGACAAGAAAGGTTATGATAGCCGAATAACGTAGAAACGAATGTCATATTTAAAAGAAAGGCGGGCCAAGTTTTTATGGTCCGCCTTTCTTCGCGCCGTAACGTTTGTTTGTCCGTGCAACATTCGTTGACGTGCGTCCTGAAAACTTTATTACCTAATAAAAAACTAACAGTCGTCCGTAGTGTCCGTTGTGGTTATCTCTTTCCGCCGAAGTTGCCGCCGTGGCCTCCGCCCTTGTTTCCGCCGGTAGGCTTGTTGCGGTTTCCGCCTCCCCTCGCCGCGCCGTTGAACGATTTTCTTTGGCCTGCGCTTCTGTTCACCGTTGTTTTCCTGTTGTTGTTTTTCGGCGTAAAGATGTTGCTTGGCCTTTTTTGCGTGCGGTTGCCGGTGTTTACCGTCGGTTTAGTGCCTCGGTAGGGGCGTGCCGTTGTGCGCGTGCTGCTTTCCCTGTGGTTCCTCGTGCTGCCGCGGTTCCCCCTGAAGTTGTGTCCGGGCCTTTGCTTGTCGGCTTGCGGTTTGTTGTCGGCCGTGCCTGTATTCTTGTCGCCGCGGCCCGGTACAAAGCCGTTGCCCGTGCCGGCGTGCGGCCGCCTGCCGCCGCCGTTGTTTGATTTGTCCGGTCTCCCGTTGCCGTGGTGTCTGCCGCCGTGGTTGAAGTCGCCCCGGTCGAAGCGGTCTCTCAGTCCGTGCCCCTTAGCGCCCGCGCCGTGGTGGAAGGTGCGCCCCTTGTACCAGCTTCGTCCGCCGTTGTGCCGCCAGCTGTGTCCGCCGCGGTAAGTTATGTATATGTTCGGGCGGCCGAAGTAGAAGTAGTTGCGGCGCGGATAACGCGAGTATATGGCGAAATGCCATACTCCGGCCGTCCAGTAGAGCGGGCGGTAAAAGTAGGTTGCCGCGCAGAACGCCCTGTATTGCCAGTCTAATAGGATGTAGCTCAGGTCGAGGTTGCGCTGCCGCCAGTATAGGTCGTAGAGGTCGTCGGGCGTGTTGACGCTCATCAGATAGTCGAGGTTCACCTCGTATGCGGCGTCATACTGTTCTTCGGTGAGGTTAAGTTCGTAAGCCATCTTGTCCGTCAGGAACAAGGCCTGTTCGCGTGCTTGCTCGTAGCTCATCGCTCCGGCCGTGGCCGTCAGCGTGAAGAGCAGTGCCAGTGTTGCTATAATCTTTTTCATAACCTTGCGTTTTTTGTAGTTATACATCTGTTGCTTGCGGCTTTCCGCCTTTCCTGTTGCAAAGTAAATGCTTTTTCTTCTTATGGTGAAAGGTTTTTCCCTAATCGGCGTCGGGGAAATCCCTATTTTTCATCGCTGCCTAAAGCAAGGTTTTGCTTGTTTCGGGGTTTTATTATTGTGCCGGAGCGTTTTGGCATGTTTGTTTGTAAAAGTATAATATTTTTGTGAAATAAGCGTTATAAGCTAAAGTAATGTTTTTGATGAGGATATATCTGTTTGCGTTGTTGTTGCTGGTCTCGGGGAGCGCGCTGTCCCGAGGTTTTGACGATGACGTGAATTGCGCCATACCGTTGGGCAAGGGGCTTGAATACAACATAGAGATGCAGGCTACGCTCTCAAACGGACGTACTCCGTTGTGGATGAACGCCAACCGTTACGGACTGAGTTCGTTGGAAGAGCGCAACGGTTACGTTATGGCCGGCGTGTCGCGGCCGTTGCAGGCCGACTCCGCCAGGCGCTGGGGCATGGGCTTCGGCGTCGAGGTGGCCGTGCCTTATAATTTCACCAGCAAGGTCGTCGTGCAGCAGGCTTTCATGGAGCTGCGTTGGCTCCACGGCGTACTGACCGTCGGAAGCAAGGAATATCCCATGGAGCTGAAGAACAACAGGCTGAGCAGCGGCTCCCAGACGCTCGGCATCAACGCGCGCCCCGTCCCCCAGGCGCGTTTGGCCTTGCCCGAGTATTGGACGCTGCCTTTCGGCCGTGGCTGGCTTCATATTAAGGGGCATGCTGCGTTCGGCCTGATGACCGACGACAATTGGCAGCATGATTTCACCGAGAGGCAAACCAAGTATGTCGACAACGTGCTTTACCATAGCAAGGCCGGTTACCTTAAGATAGGCAACGAGCGCAGGGCTTGCCCTTTCTCGCTTGAGCTCGGCATCGAGATGGCCGCCACGTTCGGCGGCACTACTTACATGCCCGACGGCCAGGGCGGCATGGTGGCGCAGAAGAACAATTCGGGGCTTAGGGCTTTTCTCAACGCTTTCATTCCCGGTGGTTACGACATAGGCGAAACCACCTACCAGAACGTCGAGGGCAACCATCTTGGCAGTTGGCTCGTGCGGATGAACTGGGACGCCGGGGCGTGGCGTCTCGGCGTTTACGCCGACAAGTATTTCGAGGACCATTCGGCCATGTTCTTCCTCGACTATGACGGATACGGCGAAGGCAACGAGTGGCAGGTTAAAAAGAAGAAGCGTTATTTCCTGTATGATTTCAAGGACGTTATGCTCGGTGCGGAGCTCAACCTGAAGCGCGGGCGTTGGCTTAAGGATGTTGTCTTCGAGTATGTTTACTCTAAATACCAGAGCGGCCCGATATACCACGACCATACCGGCACCGTGCCCGACCACCTCGGCGGTAAGGACAACTTCTACAACCATTCGGTTTATACCGGTTGGCAGCATTGGGGGCAGGTGATGGGCAATCCGCTTTACCGTTCGCCCATATACAACGGCGACGGAAACATCAACGTGCAGAACAACCGTTTCATGGCGTTCCACTTGGGTGTCGACGGCCGTCCGGCCGAGCGCCTCGCTTACCGTGTGCTGGCGTCGTGGCAAGACGGTCTCGGCACTTATGACGACCCTTATGTCCGTAAACTTCATAATTTCAGTTTTCTTGTCGAGGGCGAATACGTGTTCGGCGGGCGGGTGCTCGACGGCTGGAGCGTAAAGGGCGGTTACGCCATGGACTTCGGCAAGATACTCGGCAACAACCACGGTTTCCAGTTGACGATAGCCAAGAGGGGTATGTTGAATTTTTAACCTGATGATCGAGTGATGAAGATTTTTCGTATAGGCCTTGTTCCGGCTTTGCTTGCGGCCGTGCTTGTGTGTTCGTGTGAGATTGAGATGTCGAGCAATGGGAAGCTCGACGGCATGTGGCATCTTGTGTCGGTCGACACGCTGTCTACTTCCGGTGTCAGGGACATGTCTGAGGAAAGGATTTATTGGTCGTTCCAGAACAGGCTGTTGGAGCTTGACGATAAGTCGGGCGTAAACCACAGCGTCTTGTACCGTTTCGAGCTTTCCGACGGCATACTTAACTTGCGCGATCCTTATATTTACGACCGTGAGAACGGCGACAAGCCTTTGACCAACATCATAATGCTTGTCCCCTTCGGGATTAACGAGCTTGAGGAGAATTTTACCGTTGAGGGCCTCGGGCACGGCAAGATGGTATTACGTTCTGAATACCTGCGCCTTAAGTTCCGTAAGATGTAGTGTGGGGTTTTATGGTTATGCGGTTGTGTGGTTTTATTGTTTTAACGCCGGTTCGATATAATGGGTATTTCCATAAACATCAATGTGACATCCCTTGTGCGGACATAAATAATAAATTACGTCAGTCCGGTATAATTAAGAATGTAATCATTCTAAAAACAAATGGCATCATTCTAAATCGTAAGAAGTCTTTGGCATACCGTCATTCCGGGCTTAGACCCGGAATCCAGAAAACACCATTTTGCGAATAAAGCGTTTTTTATACTGGATTCCGGGTCTAAGCCCGGAATGACGGTATGCCACAGACTTCTTACAGTTTAGAATGGATTACTTTTCATTATACCGAACTGGCGTAATAAATTATCTCCCTATAAGGGGCTTCGGATGTTTGCTTTTTATTTCTTTTGCTTATTGCTTATTACGCGGTTCAGCGTCAGGTTCAGGCAGACGTAGACGGCTACGTCTATCAGGAATACGTATGTGTTGCACATCGACTTAAGCAGTACGTGGTTGAGCGCGATGTACGCGGCGGCCAACGCTACGATGCACGCGAGAGCTTGGTGCTGGCTTAGTCCGGCATTCATGAATTTGTGGTGGATGTGGCTCCTGTCGGCCATGAACGGCGAGCATCCGTGGTATATGCGCACCATGAACACCCTTACTACGTCGAACATCGGTACGAGCAGCAGCGTAAACGCCATGAAGAAGTTAAACTTGTGCTCGGTTATCACGGCGGGGTTGCTCATTGAATATTTCACGCAGAGGAATCCTAAGATGAACCCTAAGGTCAGGCTGCCGGCGTCGCCCATGAATATCTTCCTGTTCTTGTTTACGTCGCCGAACAGGTTGAAATACAAGAATGCCACGAGCACGCCTATCAGTCCGGCTATCAGTATGGCGTAAGACCATACTTCCTGCGACGAGAAGATGTAAAGGAATCCGGCAAGGGCCATTATCGACAGGCTGGCCGCCAGGCCGTCGATGCCGTCGATAAGGTTGACGGCGTTGTCAATAAAGACTATTACCAGCACTGTAAGCGGGAATCCTATGAAGTAGGGCACTTCGTGTATGCCCATGAAGCCGTACAGGTTGTTTATGTACAGTCCGGAGAACGGAAGGAAGCACGCCGCCACTATTTGTACTATGAACTTGATTATCGGCGACAGCCCCAGCACGTCGTCGATTATGCCCATCACGTAGATTAGCAGTATGCTTATAAGGAAATACAGGCTCCAGATGTTTATTGTTATCAGCCTGTCGGTAACGTTTATGGCCGACAGGGCTATGGCGAAGGCTATGAACATGCTCGGCATGAAGGCTATGCCGCCGAGCCTTGGGATTGCGTTTTTGTGTATCTTGCGTGAGTTTGGAATGTCGTATAGTTTCTTTGCCTTGCAGTAGTTGAGGATTATCGGTATGAAAATGAATCCGCATATCATGCTTATCATGAATACGCCGATTATCCAATATATGTATATGTTCATAAACATTCCTTTCTTATACGGTTATGAGTCTTTTGTTGTGTGCGCTACGTCGCCCGGCTTTGCGCCGCAGGTTTACGGATGCGTGTTTGCAGGCATTCATATTTATAAACCCATAATGTCTTAAAATATTGCACCGTATATTAAATTTCTTTTCAGCTTTTCAGCAGACAAGCAGACAAGTGACGAGCAGACGAGTTATTAGTAAACAAGTTATTAGCAGACAAGTGACAAGCAGACAAGCAAACAAGGAGATTTGCCTTGTCGCTTGCTTCTTGCAAATTACAGACTGCCTGCTTGTTTGCTCGTCACTTGTTTGCTAATAACTTGTCTGCTCGTCACTTGTCTGCTTGTCTGCTGAAAAGCTTGTCTGCTAAAACACTTCATTCTGTCCTTGTCGGCATTCGGTTTCCCTGCCGCCGTGTTTCAGCTTTATGTTGGCCGCCTTTTGGCCTTTTATTTCAATGTCGAGGGCGTTGCCGGGAACGTAGAACGTTACGTTGTCGAACAATACGTTACGGCTGTCGTCAAATGTCATCTTGTTGTCGGTGGCCTGTATCTCAAGGTTGCGGAAAGTGAAGCCGTCGGCGTCGTTCATCGTCCTTATTATGCGGTTGGTCCTTATCTTTCCGTTTTCTATCAGTACGTTGGCGCACGGTATTTCAGGTATGGCGTTAACCGTAAGCAGGCGGTCGGCCGACTCTACGGTGAAGTTGCGTATCGTTATGTTCTTTACGGTGGGCGTCAGCGGCGTTATGTCGAGTGGGGGATAGCGGCGCGCCAGTTCGCCCATGTACGTTTTAGAGCCGAGCAAGTCCCATGTGAAGGCTTCGCGCACGTCCACCAGCCGTATTTTTTCGTATGTAATCCCGGCCACGGTGCCGCCGCGGTTGCGCCTCGTCTTGAAGCGGAAGCCCGTGCGCGTGCCGTAGAACAGGCAGTCGTGCAGGTAGACGTTGCGTATGCCTCCGGCCGTCTCGCTGCCGCATGTTATGCCGCCGTGTCCCTCCTTTGCCAAGCAGTAGCGTATCACTACGTTCTCCGTCGGCCTGTTCACGCGCAGTCCGTCCTCGCAGCGTCCGGCCTTCAGCGTGAAGCAGTCGTCGCCGCAGTTGAGCGTCGAATACTCTATCAGCACGTTCTTGCACGAAGATATGTCGATGCCGTCGCCGCTCGGCACGTCGGTCGAGTTCACCGTGATGCCCCTTATTATCACGTTCTCGCAATATACGGGGTTGACGTTCCACAGCACGCTGCGCTCGAATGTCACGCCCTCTACGAGCACGTTCTTGCAGTTTATCGGCGAGAACGACTTAGGGCGGTAGAACGTCCTGCCGTCGTATCCGTCGCAGATGCGCTTCTTTACGGGCATGTCGTGCGGCACGTCGTTCTCAACCACGCTCTTGCCGTTGGGCAGGGTGCGCATGGCCGCGTCCATTGGCGGCCCCATTATCTTGCCGTCGCCGGTGAGCGCGATGTTTTTCTCGCCCTCGGCGTAGATGAAGGCTCCCGCCCCCATTATCTCCACGCCCTCGTGGCGTGTGAACACGGCCGGCTGGTAGTCGTCTATCGAGCCTGAAAACTCTATCACCGCTCCCTTCTCCAGTTTCAGGTTGACATTGCTCTTAAGCATGATGCGCCCCGACAGCCATCGGCCTTCGGGCACTATTACGGTGCCGCCGCCGCGTTTCGACAGGTCGGCTATCATCTTGTTTATTCCCTTGGTTATCTTTCCGTCGGCCGACTTCGTTGCCTCGGTCACGCTCACCGTGCGGTCGGGAAACTCGGGGCGCTTCAGGTCTTTCATCTTAAACGGCACGTGCCTCAGTTCGGCTATGTCTACCGGCATGGCGGCCGCTCCGACGTTCTTTTCGGTCAAGGTCTCCTGTTTCGTTACGGCGTTTGCGGCCAGCATGGGCAACAATGCGATGAGCGGTAATAATGATCTTAATTTGATTGTCATGTCTGTCGTTTGTTTATTCTATAATATATGTATGTATCAACGCGGACCAATGTCGTATTAACATGACGTTTACGCATGCTCTTTGTAATGTCCGTCGGTTCGATATAATGAATATTTTCATAAACACCAACGGACATCCCTTGTAGGGACGCCAGTGTAGTAAATTATATGAATATCCGCAATCGGCCTAATACTTACTTGCATCCTCTTCTAAGAAGTCGGCAGCATACCGTCATTGCCTTAACGGCGATTTTCAATTCCGGGCCGGGACCCGGAATCCAATGTATACTGTCAAATTGTGTTGGTAAGAGGGTGTTTTCTGGATTCCGGGTCCTGGCCCGGAATGACGGTATGCAACAGACTTCTTTCAAGAGGGTGAAGGCATTGGGCAAATGCGGATATTCATAATAAATTATGTCCCTACAAAAGGTGTTTTCGGATGATTGTAAAATAATATGAATATCCGCAATCGGCCTAATACTTACTTGCATCCTCTTCTAAGAAGTCGGCAGCATACCGTCATTCCGGGCCAGGACCCGGAATCCAGGAAACATCATTTTGTGGATAAAGCGTTTTTATACTAGACTTCTTGAAGTTTAGGATGGATTCCTTTTCATTATACCGAACTGACGTTAACCTTACGACAGTAAATTGCAAGAGTTATCCTTTTATAACGTGAAAGGTTGTTTTTTGAGAGGTAAAAAGGCATGTTTTAACGGCTGAAAGGATATTATTTGAAACTGTAAGCACCGCCGTGCCGCTAAAGATAATTCCGCTTGCTTGGCGTTAATGGATAATGCGTTGATATGAATGGGGAAAAGTATTTGTGCTCTATTCCGAAGAGAGCGTGCGCTTCATGTTTAAACCGTTGATAATCAGAATGTTCTATTGGATAACGGTTGGTGGTCGGTTAAACAGTATCGCCTTTTTGTTTGGCAAAAATGAAAAGGCAGGAAATTTTTTAACGGTAAAAACATCGTGATTTTCACGAATTTATGTAACTTTGCAAACGAAAGGATGCTCTCTTCGGAAGAGTGCGTCGAAAAACATGCGTTGACAACTTGATAGAACTGCGGTTGAAGTTTTCCCAAGTTAGGATGCGCATCCTTATAAAGCCTCTGAATATCAGATAGTTATGAAATCTGATAGAGGGGAGGGAATACACTTGAAACATAAATGCCGACACAAAAACAAGAAAAGCGTTGGTATATTCTTCGTCTGCCGAGCGCCAATAATAAGGCGAGGGACGAGCTTGCGGCCGAATCTGAACGCCGCAGCAGGATAAAAATGCCTCCGCTTGAGTATTTTGCCCCAGTGTTCACCGATGTCGACAGCGTCGGCGGCAAGTCGCGCCCCGTCACGAAGCCCCTTTATCTTAATTATGTGTTCATGCGTTCCACGGTCGACGCGATCAACAAGTTCCGCACGTCTTATCCCCACTACAACCTTATTCGCCGTTCGCGCACGGCGGCTTCAGACGATTGCCTCTACGTGGGCGATTCGGAAATGCGCATGATGCAGGTCATGGCCCGCGTGCTCGACAATACCATGCTCTGCCTCTCGCCCGACATGGCCGCGCTCAACAAGGGCGACCGCGTAAGGATAATCGGCGGCGACTTCGCCGGCGTGGAGGGCATACTGCTTACGCGGCAGGGCAGGGACGGCGGCCGCGTGGTCATCAACGTGTGCAATCAGTTCGCCGTATCCACGCTTACCATACGCCCCGAGTTTATCAAGGTGATCTCGTTTGACAAGGACGGCAGGCACCTTTACAAGAAGCTCGACAGCTATTATCCACGCATACGCCGCGCCATGCGCCGCCACGTTGCCATGCAGGCCGTCACCGCCGCCGAGCGCGGGGCCGTGGAGACGTTCGTGGCACGTTTCGGCACGGTGGAAATCCCATCCGAGAAGATTAGGGGCAAGTATCTGGCCTTCATGCTTATGAGCCATACCGTGTTGGGCAGCCATCCCGACCTCCGCAATTACTACGCCTGGCAGTGCTCGCAGCTCATCCCCTCGATAACCAACGACACTACCCGTGCCTTCATCCTTACGGCCATGTATGCCTGCACGCGCGACGCGAAGTACCGCCACGTGGCCGAGGACATAGTTTCGCGTTGGGACAAGTCAAGGCTCACGCCCAAGCAGCAGGACGTAGTTGACGATTTGGCCGTGCTGCCGTAAGCTGTTGTCCGTTCTTTTGCAATTATTTTTACGTCAGTTCGATATAATCGGATATTCTCATAAACACCAACGGACTCCATTGTAGGGAATAATTGCCTGACGCTGGACTTCGTTTCATTATGTCAATACAGCGGCGAAGATTTGTATTTTGATGCGCCCTCACAAAAATAGGTTCATTTCCACCGCAAAACCACCGCATTGTACCGTAAAAAGCGATGAGTTTCAACGATAAAACCACCGTATTCGGCGGTAAATTCACCGCATTTCGCCGTAATCAACCGGAAAACAGGTTCAATAGGGTCAGTCCCCATCACACACACGCGCGTACATTATATAAAAGGTGAAAAGGTGAAAGGGTGAAAAGGTAGAAAGGTAAAAAAGGGATGTGATCGAGCTTATACTCCTTAACCTCACGACCGTAAAACCTCATGGCCTCATGACCGTAAAACCTCATGACCTTAAAACCTTAAATAACCGTCAATTAACCATGGACAAGGATGAACTTAAGGCGGCGTTGACCGACAGGATTGAAAAGGGAAAGGCCCTTGGCTTGTTGACCTTGCCTACACGTGACGACATGGCCGGGCGCAGCTATTCTTATGTAAGGCCGGTTACGCGGGAGTTTGAAGTAAAGAAACGGAAATATATTGATGAGTTTAGAAAATGGTCTGCATATAATGTAGAACTGTTAAAGCATGCGTTTGGCTCTCCCGACAATGAATATATAAAGCGATACGAGTCGGCCGGACGTACTACTTATGTGTTTACACGCATCAGTGACTTTGTAAAAATATACCAACGCGAGATAACAGGTAAAATAGGCTATTTAGAGTCGCTCGTAGAGCGGATGCCACTGTTGCCTGAAATCATGGAAAAACAATCTGTAATGGAAACGACGGACCGTAAGGATTCACATCGTATATTCATAGTCCACGGCCACGATTCTGATTTGAGGACTCAGGTGGAGAATTTTGTCCGTCAGTTGGATTACGAACCCATAGTGCTTTTCAAGCGTCCGAGCATGGGCGACACCATAATCGAAAAGATAGAGCGCGAGGCCGGCGACGTGGCTTTCGCCATAGTACTTTATACGGCGTGCGACTTGGGCAACGATAAGGAGCGGGTTCATGATATAACCGACTTGAACAGCCGTGCCCGCCAAAACGTAGTGTTCGAGCACGGCTACATGTGCGCCCTGTTAGGCCGTAGCCGTGTCTGCGCCGTAGTTGAGGAGGGTGTCGAGATTCCCGGCGACCTGTCGGGCGTGGTTTACGTTCCTTATGACGATAAAGGCCAGTGGCGGTTCAACGTCGTAGGCGAAATGAAGGCCGCCGGCTTGGACGTTGACGCTAACAAGCTGGTTTTATAGTTCATGTGATCGTTTAAGGTTTTATGGTTGTTTAAGATCATGAGGTTTTACGGTCATAATGTCATGAAGTTTTACGGTCATAATATCATGAAGTTTTACGGTCATGAGAGCATACGGGTTTATCAAGTTGGACTTCTCACCTTCTCACTTTCTCACCCTTATATAATGTACGTGCGTGCGTGTGTGTGAGGGGACTGACCCTGTTTGACCCTATTGACCCTGTTTTCCGGTGAAATGCGGTGATTCCCGGTAAAGTCCGGTGGATTTCATATTGCATGCATGGCAATATTTCCGGTACGGGGAAGTAAGTAAAAGTGCGGCTATGCAACCGTCACCCGTAATCAAATAACTATACATCCTCATAATCTTATACATATTGTGACTGACGATGGCGACAAGCGGAAGTTTCGCCGCCTGTTGCACGAAATAATGAACAGTTACCACGACGACTAAACCAACAATCCGCAACCGTGCCTACGGCCCGCGCCGTTTCGCAACGTTTTTTAGGCCAAGGCCGGACGGCGCGGTTGCTTTGATTCCAAAGCAATAATTTTCTTGCTTTGTATTACAGTAGTATATTACAAAAGTTTGATTTCTGAATAATTAGATGTTGTATTTGTTTAGTTTTAAGTGCTTAGGTAGTAAAAATGGAGCATATTATTCTATTAAGATGTAATAATGTTATTTTATGAAAAATAAGCGTATTGGTCTTGTTACATGGTTGGGTAGTGGAAATTTTGGAACTACGTTGCAGGCGTTTGCTTTGAATGAGAAATTAAAATCATTAGGTTTTGATGTGTTGTTTTTTACGCCGTATAATAGTAAAACTTTTGTAAAACGCATATTGAGTTTCTTCGGGTATCCTATTTTGCGTAATAGGGCTTTTTATAAGAAAGTTTGCCCGAATAACGGTGATAAGTTATATGATTTCATACATGGAAATTTTAAAATAGTATCACCAGTATTTAAGTCTGATTTTATCAGGTTGGTGAATAGCACTGATGTTTTTATTTCAGGCAGTGACCAAATATGGAATGTAAGGCATAAATATGATTCTTTTATGTTTTTGGATTTTGCCGGCGAAAAGAAAAGGGTTGCTTACGCTTCGAGCATAGGCATATCATCCATTCCTGAAGAATATAGGAATGACATGAAACGTCTCCTATTGAAGTTTGCTAATATAGGGGTTCGTGAAAAAGTTGCAGTTGACGTATTATCTGAATTGACAGGACGAAATGATATAGTGCAAGTATTAGACCCTACTTTCCTTCTTAGGCCGGACGATTGGAAGAATATTGCAGATAGTGTATATTATGAATTTGAGTTACCGAAAAAATACATCCTCTGTTATCTGATTGGGAATAATGATGATTATGTCCGTCAAATAAAAGATGTCAGGGAAAAAACAAATATACAAGATATTGTCATAATACCCTCTGCCGAAACACCCAACCTGAATGTAGACGGAGCGATATTATATCCTTATGCAGGCCCGAGAGAGTTTGTTGATTTAATCAGTAAAGCCACCTTTGTATGTACCGATTCTTTCCACGCTACCGCCTTGTCAATAAACATGTCAAAAGATTTTGTAGAGTTTATAAGGTTCAGAGACTCGGACGGGAATTCTCAGAATTCGAGAATTTATGATGTTTTGAATCATTACCATCTTGGAAACAGGATTTACAACGCAGCCGGTGGGGATTGGCATGGATGTATTGACTACGTAAAAGTGCAGGAAATATTGGAAGCGGACAGGATTTCCTCAGAAAATTATTTGATGACGTCGATAGAGGATTAATGAATCGTGAAAAGTAATTATTATATATCGTCTTTCTTTTGGAGCACTGCCGCCAAGATATTGAACGCTGTTTGGGGCTTTATATCAGTTCCATTACTATTGGGCTATTACGGCAAAGCGGAGTATGGTTTGCTTTCAATTGCCACGGCTTGCAACGGTTACATGCATTTATTGGATCTTGGCATGAACACTGGGGCTGTAAAGTTTTATTCGCAGTGGAAGGTTGAAGGCCGGACAGGTAAAATATTCAATGTTGCGCGTACCAATATTACTTTTTATTTACTTATAGCCGCTGTAAATATCATACTGCTTTTATTGGTGGCTTTTTATGGTGAGAATTTGTTTTCCGTCACCCATGAGCAGTTCCTGCAATTGCGCATGTGCTTGTTCGTTATAGCGATGTTCAGCGTATTCAGTTGGATTACTACGGTCTTTAACCAATTGCTTATAGCTGACAAGCAGATGGCGTTCACGATGCAAGTGCAGTGTGTGCAGGCCGTTTTGAAGACTGTTGCCGTTGCATTGGTGTTTATCGCCGACTTGACGCTGACTACGTATTTCTTTTATCTTACGGCTTTTGTAGCGTTGGCAATAGTTCCTTATGCATATAAATGTAAGAAAGACGGACTGATAGACAGTTTTAAGCCGTCATGGTGTTGGGACGACTTCAAGGTTGTGATGATGTTCAGCCTGTCGATATTCGCTTTGTCTTTGTTTCAAATGACGGCAACACAGTCGCGCCCGATATTGTTGAGCATGTTCGCCGTCAATGGTGCAACGGCCGTTGCCGATTTCAAGATAATAGAAGTGGTTCCACAGTTGATAATCATGATTGGTGGGACGTTTTCGGGCATATTCCTGCCTAAGACGTCTGAAATGGTTGCACGTAATGACGAAAAGGCCATGCATGATTTTGCTTATAAGTGGACAACTTATACTACGGTCGTCGTTGCGGTGATGTGTTTTCCTTTCATTTTATGCGCGCGTGAGGTTTTGTCTGCGTATGTGGGGAGCGAATACTCTTATTTGTCAAAGTGGCTTATCGTTTGGTGTGTAACTGTGTTGATCCAGATGCATACAACTCCTGGAAACGCCCTTGTTTTGGCGCAAGGCAAGACCCGGCTTTTAGTGAAGGTTACGGCGATGGCTTGTATAATCTCAATGCTGCTGAATGTGTTCCTTTGCCGGTATATTGATGTTGGTTCGGCTGTTGTTGCGTATTTTGTTTATGTGTTGATTATAATGGGATTATATTATGTCTCTTTTTATAAGAAATTGTTGCAATTAGACAGATTAAGGTTGTTTAAATGTTTCGCCGTGCCGACACTGATAGCCGTTGCCGTTTTCTTTTTCGTCAGTTTTATACCGGTTTCAGTTGACATGTTCGGCGGTCTGAACATGCGTATTGCCTATATTCTTATTTGTGTCATAAAATCTTTGGTTTGGGTTATTCCTTATATTATAATATTGTCATTATTGAAAATTGTAGATTTCAAACAATTTGTAAAGAGTAAAAATGGAAATATGTCCTCACGATAAATGTACGGGATGTTATGCTTGTGTGAACGCATGTCCTCATGGATGCATATCAATGGAAGAAGATGCATTGGGGGCGGTTCATCCCATAGTGAATGAAAGCAAATGCGTTCATTGTAACTTGTGTATAAAAACTTGTCCTAATAATGTAAGCCTTGAATTTAAGTATCCGATAAAATGTTATGCCTCATGGATTACGGACAGCGAAAAACGTAAAAAATGTGCTTCAGGTGGGATAGGCACAATAATGTCTGAATATGTGATTAAACGAGGCGGTGTTGTTTTCGGTTCTCGTTATGATGAAAACTTAACCCCTATTATGACGTATGCGGAAACGCTTGATGATCTTGAATATTTTAAAGGGTCAAGGTATGTTCAGAGTTTAGTAGGAAACGATACGTTTAAGCAGGTGCGTTCTTTTCTGAACGAAGACAGACTTGTGTTGTTCATCGGAACACCGTGCCAAATAGCAGGGTTAAAGACGTTTTTGCGTAAAGATTATGATAATCTTGTAACTGTTGATTTGATATGCCATGGTGTGTGCCCGACTAAATATTTGAAAGAAGAAGTTGCATATTTGTCAAATAAATATGGATTAAAGGATATTTCGGATATAAGGTTTAGGGGAAATGATGGTAATGATTTTCGTTTGACATTATGGGATAAATATGGTAGGAAGTTATTTCCAAGTAATAAGTATAGAGAAAAGATATTTTTAACTCAAGATTTTCAACAGTATTATATTAATGGATTTCTTTTAGGTATTTCATTAAGAAATAATTGTTATAGTTGTAATTATGCAAAACCTGAACGTATTTCAGATATAACGATAGGGGACTTTATAGGTTTGGGCAAAATTATTCCATTTGATTTCTCCTTAAGAAATGTTTCATCTGTTTTAATTAATACAACTAAAGGGAATGTTTTTTATGAAGATTTGTCTAATGAGATAAAATCATTGGAGAATATTTTAAGAACTTATGAAGAGCGATTGGAGTATAAGCCGTCTTTGCAACATCCATTTTTGCGACATCCTCTAAGTTGTAAATTTGGAGAAGAATATATAAAATATGGATATACTTTAGCAATACGCAAGACTCTTAAGGGATATTTATTTAAATGTCGTTTTTGCTTATTATTTAAATTAGCTTTTTATAGAGTGCCTCGTAAATTATTGAATCTTTGTCATATTAAATGTTGATAAAAGCTTGTATATTCATTACCAGTTGGCAGAATAGTTTTTAGTAATACGGTGGTGATTACAGTTTCAAATGGTATCTTTTCAGCTTTCAAGACATTTTTTTGCCTCTTGCAAACATGTTGGAAGTGAATGGAAACCGTAAGTAAAAACTGCTGAAATACAACAAACCAAAAGAATCCGACGTAAAGGGCACAAATAATTTGTAAAATGGGCTCACTACTGTCCACTAAAAAATGGACAAGGTTAAAAATTAAATAAATTCGGTTCGCTTGAATCATATTGGTCTTTGACATTTTTGAAATTCGATTTGTTGAACAAGTCACGAAGATGTGTTTTGTCG
>CALUIJ010000034.1 GCA_944320675.1 uncultured Prevotella sp. | reverse complement strand
GCGGACAGGAGCAGACGGAGGCCATAATCGACGTGCTGCGCGAGGACATCAAGACGTGCAAGCCCATCCGCTTCGACGGCAACGGCTACTCCGAAGAGTGGAAGGAGGAGGCCAAGAGGCGCGGCCTTGACTGCGAAACGAGCTGCCCCGTCATCTTCGACCGTTATCTCGACAAGGCCAGCGTTGACATGTTTGAAGGCCTTGGCATCATGAACAGCAAGGAGCTTGAAGCCCGCAACGAGGTGAAATGGGACACGTACACCAAGCGAATACAGATTGAAGCGCGCGTAATGGGCGACATAACGATGAACCACATAGTGCCCGTGGCAACCCACTACCAGAGCCAACTGGCGAAGAACGTGCAGAACATGCGCCAGATATTCCCCGTTGAGAAGGCCGAAAAGCTGTGCGCCCGCAACATGAAGCTCATCGAGGAGATAGCCGAGCGCACGCAGGCCATAGAGACGGGAGTGGAGGAACTCGTCAACGCGCGTAAGGTGGCGAACAAGATTGGGAGCGAACGCGAGAAGGCGATAGCCTACCACGACACCGTTGCTCCCAAAATGGAGGAAATCCGCTACCAGATAGACAAGCTCGAACTCATCGTGGCCGACGAACTGTGGACTCTGCCCAAGTACCGCGAACTGCTGTTCATAAGATAACTAATGGGAGGACTGGGAGAGCCGTGAGTAATGGGAGCACTGGGAATATCGCAGCTCTCACAGTCATCCAGGTTCTTCCAGCACTCCAGTCCTCTCAGCTCCTACAGTCCTCACTGCACTCCCAGCACTCCCGGTCCTCTCAGCTCTCACAGTCCTCCCTACACTCCCAATACTCTATAAAACCATTATTTACAAGCATACTTTAGCTGCGTAAATTCCGGGCGTGGGGCCGCTGTGAAGCCGCCCTGCGCCCCTTTTACGCCATTTTACGGCATGCAGCGCAACCGTCTGTCATCCAATGCGTTGCAAAAGGCCGTCTTTTAGCCACCGAAAGACGGCCTTTTACATTGCGATTGACGGCCTTTTGAAATACAAAACACGGCCTTTCACAATGCAGCCTGCCGCCTGGCGCAAACGCGCATGTATAAAACGGCACAAATACGACAAACATGTCGGTATGATTTTTTCTAAAAACAAGCACGTTGTTACATATCGGAAGTGTTTTAACTGATTTTACTTACAAACAGGCCGGACAACACCCCAATTCGACATATATCTGTCACCAAAGCGAGAATAACGACCAAAAACATGTCATTTTACCGTTAAATAATTATTCAAAATGAAAGTAATTTTGTAATTTTGCAAGCAATTTGATATGTATTAGATATTTTTCGTTATTTAAATGCAACTAAAGTATGGGAAAAGGATTGTATAATGCCGACTACGAGCACGACGCATGCGGCGTAGGAATGGTGGTCAACATTCATGGCAACAAGAGCCACGAGCTGGTTGACAACGCGCTGAAGGTGCTCGAGAACATGCGCCACCGCGGGGCGGAAGGCGCCGACAACAAGACCGGCGACGGTGCGGGCATCATGTTGCAGATACCCCACGAATTCATTCTCCTGCAAGGAATACCGGTGCCGGAGAAGGGGAAGTACGGCACGGGACTTGTGTTCCTGCCCAAGGATGCCGCCCGGCAGCAAGACATATTGAGCGTGATGATAGAGGAGATAGAGCGCGAGGGGCTGTCGCTGATGCACCTGCGCAACGTGCCCACGCAGCCCGACTGCCTCGGGGAGACGGCCCTCGCGAGCGAGCCCGACATCAAGCAGCTCTTCGTAACCGGCGTTACGGACGACCGCGTGCCGCAGTTCGAGCGCACGCTTTACCTCATCCGCAAGCGCATAGAACGCCGCGTGGCCGACAAGGACTTCTACGTGTGCTCACTGTCGTCGAAGAACATAGTATATAAAGGTATGCTCTCAAGCCTCCAGCTGCGTCAGTATTACCCCGACCTTACCAACAAATACTTCACCAGCGGACTGGCCTTGGTGCACTCGCGCTTTTCAACCAACACGTTCCCGACGTGGAGCCTGGCGCAGCCTTTCCGCCTGTTGGCGCACAACGGCGAAATCAACACCATACGCGGAAACCGCGGATGGATGCAGGCGCGCGAGAGCGTGCTAAGCTCCGACGCCCTTGGCGACATCAAGGAACTGTCGCCCATCGTGCAGCCGGGCATGAGCGACTCGGCCAGCCTCGACAACGTGTTGGAGTTTTTCGTCATGTCGGGACTCTCATTGCCCCACGCCATGGCGCTTATGGTGCCCGAGAGCTTCAACGACAAGAACCCCATATCCGAGGACCTAAAGGCCTTCTACGAGTACCATTCCATCCTTATGGAGCCGTGGGACGGCCCGGCGGCCCTGCTCTTCAGCGACGGACGATACGCCGGAGGCATGCTCGACCGCAACGGACTGCGCCCGGCACGCTACACGATAACGAAAGGCGACATGATGGTGGTGGCCTCGGAGGTGGGCGTGACGGACTTCGACCCGTCTGAAATAGCCGAGAAAGGCCGCCTGCAGCCGGGCAAGATACTCCTCGTAGACACTCAGGAGGGCAAGATATATTATGACGGCGAAATAAAGGAACGCCTCGCCGCCAAGCACCCTTACCGCCAATGGCTGTCCGCAAACCGCATACAATTGGAGAAACTGAAGAGCGGACGCAAGGTGGACAACGCCGTGCCCGACCTCGTAAGGCACGAACTCATGTTCGGCTTCGGCGCGGAAGACATCGACAACACCATCATACCGATGTGCGTAAACGGGCAGGAGCCTACGGCGGCGATGGGCAACGACACTCCGCTGGCGGTGCTCAGCGACCGTCCGCAGCCGCTGTTTAACTACTTCCGCCAACAGTTCGCCCAAGTGACCAACCCCGCCATCGACTCCATACGCGAAAGCCTCGTAATGTCGCTGACCGAATACATCGGGCGCGTAGGCTCGGGCATACTGCGCCCCGGCGAGTCAAACTGCAAGATGGTGCGCCTGCCCCACCCGATATTGAACAACACCCAGCTCGACATTCTTTGCAACATACGCTACAAAGGGTTCAACACGGTGAAGCTGCCGATGCTCTTCGAGTGTGCCAAAGGCGGCGACGGACTGCGCTCGGCGCTCGAACGGCTCTGCAAGGAGGCAGCCCGCAGCGTGGACGAGGGCTGCAATTACATAATCCTCTCCGACCGCGACATCGACGAGACGCACGCCGCCATACCGTCGCTCTTAGCCGTCAGCGCGGTGCATCATTACCTTATATCCGTAGGAAAGCGCGTGCAGACGGCCCTCATTGTGGAGAGCGGCGAAATAAAGGAGACCATGCATGCCGCCCTTCTGCTCGGCTACGGGGCGTCGGCGCTATGCCCTTACATGGTGTTCGCCATACTCGACGACCTCGTGAAGCGGCATAAGGTACAGGAAAACTACGCTACAGCCGAGGCCAACTACATCAAGGCGGTGAAGAAGGCGTTGCTCAAGATCATGGCGAAGATGGGCATATCGACCATACGCTCTTACCGGGGAGCCAAGATCTTTGAGCCTATAGGCCTGTCCGAGAGCCTGCTTAAGAGCTATTTCGGCACAGATGTGTCCACTATCGGGGGCATAGGCTTGGAGACGATAGCACGCGACGCCGTAGCCATGCACGACGAGGGCTTTGCCAAAAAGACCGAAACCGGCTTCCTGCCCAACCTCGGACAGTTCCATTACCGCAAGGACGGAATACGCCACGCATGGAATCCCGAGACCATAGCGACGCTACAGCTTGCGACAAGAACGGGCGACTACGCCAAATACAAGGAGTTCACAAGGCTCGTGGACGATAAGGCCGCCCCCATCTTCATACGCGACTTCTTCGACTTCAAACGTGCCGCCACGCCGTTAGCCATCGACAAGGTAGAGCCTGTAAGCGACATCGTGAAGCACTTCGTGGCCGGAGCCATGAGCTTCGGGGCGCTGTCTAAGGAGGCGCACGAGGCCATCTGCTTAGCCATGAACAAGCTCGGCACGCGCTCAAACACCGGCGAAGGCGGCGAGGACAGCGGGCGTTTCCACTCCCAGTTCAACGGTATTTCGCTCTCAAGCAAGACCAAGCAGGTGGCTTCGGGCCGTTTCGGGGTGACGGCGGAGTATCTCGTAAACGCCGAAGAAATACAAATCAAGGTGGCGCAGGGCGCAAAACCCGGCGAGGGAGGCCAGCTGCCGGGCTTCAAGGTTGACGAGGTGATAGCCAAGACGCGCCATTCCATACCCGGAATATCGCTCATATCGCCGCCGCCCCACCACGACATATACTCCATCGAGGACCTGGCGCAACTCATATTCGACCTTAAGAACGTCAATCCGAATGCCGCAATAAGCGTAAAACTGGTGGCGGAGAGCGGCGTGGGCACCATCGCCGCCGGTGTGGCCAAGGCCAAGGCCGACCTCATCGTCATATCGGGAGCCGAGGGAGGAACCGGCGCAAGCCCCGCGTCGAGCATGCGCTTTGCCGGAGTATCGCCTGAAATAGGCCTGAGCGAGACGCAGCAGACGCTCGTAAGGAACGGCCTGCGCGGCCAGGTCAGGCTGCAGGTCGACGGGCAGTTGAAAACCGGCCGCGACATAATAATAATGTCGTTGCTGGGTGCCGAGGAGTTCGGTTTCGGCACGCTGCTGCTCATCGTGCTCGGTTGCGTCATGATGCGCAAGTGCAACTTGAACACATGTCCGCTCGGGGTGGCCACCCAGAACCCGGAGCTCCGCCGCCACTTCATGGGTAAGTATGAGTATTTGGTAAACTATTTCACGTTCCTCGCCAGAGAGGTCCGCGGGTATCTGGCCGAGATGGGGTATTCAAGATTGGATGACATCGTAGGCCATACGGAGCTGATAGTATGTAAGAAAGCCGGGAACGGCAGCAAGGCGGCAACGCTTGACTTCGCCCGCCTGTTGCACAAGGAAGGCGGCGCATGCTCGCTCCGCCATGCCTCCGGACAGGCGCACGACCTTGACGGCGTGCTCGACAGCCAGATGATACGTTCGGCCAAGCGGGCCGTGGAGGAGCAAGAGGAGGTGAACCTCGATTATGCGATCAAGAATACCGACCGCGCCGTGGGCACGATGCTCAGCGGACTGATAGCGGCGAAGTACGGCGAAGACGGCCTGCCCGACTCCACGGTAAGCATAAAGTTCAAGGGAAGCGCAGGCCAAAGCTTCGGCGCATTCCTCGTAAGGGGAGTCAACTTCAAGCTTGAGGGCGAGGCCAACGACTATTTCGGCAAGGGGCTTAGCGGCGGCCGCATAGCCATACTGCCGCCCGTGCGCAGCAACTTCAATGCCGAGGACAACACGATAGCAGGCAACACGGGGCTTTACGGCGCCACTTCGGGCGAGCTGTACGTCAACGGGAAAGTGGGCGAACGCTTCGCCGTGCGCAACTCGGGAGCCATAGCCGTCGTGGAAGGGGCGGGAGACCACTGCTGCGAATACATGACGGGCGGCCGCGTAGTCGTGCTGGGAGAGACCGGCAGGAACTTCGCGGCGGGCATGAGCGGCGGCGTAGCCTACGTGTGGGACAAGCACCACGACTTCGACTACTACTGCAACATGGACATGGTGGAAATCAATCTTGTCGAAGAAAGCTCTTACCGCAAGGAGCTGCACGAGCTGATACGCCAGCATTACCTGTACACCGGCTCTAAACTTGCACGCCAGATGCTCGACGACTGGCCGCGCTACGTGGAGGACTTCATACAGGTTGTGCCAATCGAATACAAGCGCGTGCTGCAGGAAGAGCAGGTAAGGAAGCTGCAACAGAAGATTGCCGACATGCAGAGAGACTATTAAGCAATTAAGAATTAAGAGTTAAGAATTAAGAAAAATACCCTTGAAGCTCACATCGATGCTTTTTTCTAAACTCTTAATTCTTAGCTCTTAATCCTTCAAATGACATTTTCTTAACTCTTAATTCTTAACTCTTAATTAGACATGGGAGACCCTAAAGCATTTTTAACGATACACCGCAAGGAGGCGGGATACCGCCCCGTGCACGACCGGATACACGACTTCGGCGAAGTGGAACAGACACTTAACTCAAACGACCGCCGCCTGCAGGCATCGCGCTGCATGGATTGCGGCGTGCCCTTCTGCCACTGGGCGTGTCCGCTGGGCAACAAACCGCCCGAGTGGAACGACGCCTTGTATAAGGGCGACTGGGAACTGGCCTACCGTCTGCTTAACTCTACCAACGACTTTCCCGAGTTTACTGGGCGCGTATGCCCCGCGCTGTGCGAGAAGGCGTGCGTGCTTAACCTTGTAGAGCACGAGCCTACGACCAACCGCGAGGACGAGGCTGCAATAACGGAGCACGCCTTTGAGGAGAACTACGTCCAGATACATCATCCCGAGCGCAACGGTATGAAGGTGGCCGTGGTGGGCTGCGGCCCGGCCGGACTTGTAGCGGCCAACCGCCTCAACCTGATGGGTTATGCCGTGACGGTGATCGACAAGAACGAGGACGCGGGCGGACTGCTGCGTTACGGCATACCTAATTTCAAGCTGAACAAGGCCGTCATCGACCGGCGCATGGACGTATTGCGTGCCGAAGGCATAGAGTTTAAGTTTAACACGACCGTAGACGTCGGGCATCTTCCCGACGGTTATGACGCTTACGTAATAGCCACGGGTACGCCCGAGGCGCGCGACCTTGACATACCGGGGCGCGACTTGAAAGGCGTTTATTTCGCCCTTGACATGCTGGCGCAGCAGAACCGCGTGCTGGCAGGCGCCGAGATAAAGCGCGACGAGATAGTGAGCGCCAAGGGAAAGGACGTGCTCGTTATCGGCGGAGGCGACACCGGCAGCGACTGCATAGGCACGGCCCGCCGCCAGGGATGCCGCAGCGTCACCCAGATAGAGATAATGCCCAAGCCCGCCGAAGGCCCCGACGACCCGCGCAACCCGTGGCCGCAGTGGCCGCGCACGCTAAAGACCACGTCGAGCCACGAAGAGGGATGCACGCGCCGGTGGAACATCAACACGCTGCGCTTCATAGGCAAGGACGGCAGGGTATGCGGCGCGGAGGTGCAGGAGGTAACGTGGAAGCCGTCGGCCGACGGAGGCCGCCCCGTGATGCAGCCCGTAGGCAAGCCCGAAATAATAAAGGCCGACATAGTGCTGCTGGCAATGGGATTCTTGAAGCCCCGGCTGCCGCAGTTCGCCCCCAACGTGTTCGTATGCGGCGACGCTTCCAACGGAGCTACGCTCGTGGTCCGGGCGATGGCGGGCGGACGCGATGCGGCAGCACAAGTACAAAAGTATTTGTCAACGTCACAACTTTGTTGACAGTTACGAAAGGCCGCCTTTTGCACCGCGAAAGACGGCCTTTTACCGTATGATAGACGGCCTTTCGGCGCACGAAAGACAACCTTTTGCAAAACAGGCGTGAAGCACGCCGCCCCTCTTCCCATAAAAAAGTGACGGGCGTAATTGCCGTTGTCGGATAAATGTCGTATATTTGCAGTGGCGCATACGCTGAAGCCCCTTTAACCCCCAACCGGTCATTAGACTTCATCCCCCTGACGGCTGTGCGGAAGAAGGATGAAGAGCCGGCAATCAAGTGTATATGTATGATTGGCGCTCTAATGACCGGTTGGGGTTTAAGTTTTGAGCCGTATTGGAAATGGCATTAACCGGCTGAAAGCGGTTGGGACAACAAAACAGGATTACAATGATTAAGGACATAATAAACGCCAACAACAATGTTGCGGTAGGAGCAAAGGAAATAGAGATTCTGAAAGAGCATTTCCCCGCATGCTTCCATAACGGTTCGTTTGACGTCGGGCGGTTGAAGGAATACCTTAAGGATAAGATGGACGTGACGGAAGAGGGGTATGAACTGCGGTTCCTCGGGAAAAACTACGGCCGGCTGCTGGCGTCGCTGGACACGACGACCGTGGTCGTACCGGATGAGGCACACAACAGCCTGCCAGAAAACAAAGACAGCAGGAACATTTATATCAGCGGCGACAATCTCGACGCGCTGAAACATCTGCAGAAGTCATACTCGGGCAGCGTAAAATGCATTTATATAGACCCTCCGTATAATACGGGGTCGGGCGACTTTGTTTACACTGACTCATTCAATTTCACGGTTGAAGAATTGGCATCGAAACTGAGCATCCCGGAGGAACAAGCCGCCCGGGTGCTTGACTTGACGCGCCGCGGCTCAGCTACCCACTCCGCCTGGCTCATGTTCATGCTGCCGCGGCTGCTGCTTGCCCGCGACCTGCTCGCAAAAGACGGCGTGATATTCATCTCCATTGACGATAATGAACAGAGTAACCTGAAACTGCTTTGCGACGATGTGTTCGGGGAAGAAAACCTGGCAGGCAACCTAATCGTAAAGGGTAGTCCTAAAGGTTCTATGTCTGAAGGTGTTGTCGGCAAACAGCATGATTACTTGTTAGTATACACACGCAGCTTGGACTCTGCGTTGAAAGGCGTTGAGCTTACTCCGGAAATGTTGAAAGAATACAAATATTCTGAAAACGGACGTAAGTACAGGTTGTTAGGGTTACGCATGAGAGGCGGATTCTGGAGACGGACTGAACGGCCTAATTTATATTATCCTATTTATGTCAATCCGAACGACCGTTCCGTTTCCGCCCATCCGTCAGGAAATCACACGATAGCCGTATATCCAATCCAACCCACGACCGGAGTAGAAGGGACATGGAGATGGCAAAGGCAAAAGGTTGAAGCAGATGCAAAATCGTTGATGGGAGAACAAGTCCGTCGGGGAGATTCTATTGAATGGGATATTTTCCAAAAGGACTTTCTTGAAAGGGAAAACGGTAGAAATACAAAAATAAAATCCATATTGGACGGCAAAGAGTTCAATTATGAGAACGGTACGGCAGAATTATCTGCTTTGTTAGGACAAAGTGGCATTTTTTCATATCCAAAGCCGACATCATTAATCAAATATATTTTGTCGATGGTTCATTTTGAAGACGGAGATATCGTTTTGGATTTCTTCTCCGGCTCAGGAACTTGTGGAGACGCAATCATGCAATGGAATGCAAGTCACGACAACATGTCCATCCAATATATTCTTATTCAACTACCGGAAATCACAAAAACAAATTCCATCGCAGAAAAAGCCGGATATAAGACCATCGATGAAATCGGACAGGCCCGTCTTAAACTCGCCGCCGACAAACTCCGCAAGGAAAACCCATTGTTCCCCGGCGATTTAGGCTTCAAGCATTTCACGCTTAAGGAGCCGACGGCACAATCCATTGAAAAGATGGAACGGTTTGAGCCTAATGAAATGTTTGATGACAAGACGTTGGTAGACGAGTTCGGCGTGCCGGCGATTCTAACGACGTGGCTTGTCCGCGACGGTTACGGACTGACTCCCGACGTAAAGACGCTCAATATCGCAGGATACGAGCTTTACTACATTGACAAGCATTTGTACGTCATCAACCCAAATTTGGGCAACGAGGTAGTCGCAGCCCTGCTGGACAAATACCAATCGGAGGCTGCCTTCAATCCCCAGAACATCGTAATATACGGCTACGCCCTTTCGTGGAGCGAGTTACAGGGATTGAAAGACAGCCTAAGAGTGATACGCGACGGAGAGAAAAACATGCGTATAAACTTTGACGTAAGGTACTGATATGGAACTGATACTTCAACCCTCGCTGCCCCATCAGCAGGCAGGCGTAAACGCCGTTGCCGACGTATTCGCCGACACTGCGGTAAAGCAGCCGGCAATGTACTATGCCAATCCTGAAATAACAATAACAAAAGACGGCGTAGGCCGGAACATCGCCGCCATACAGAAGAGGAACGGCATACGGCCTGAATACTGCGCATACACACATGAAGCAGGCTGCCTTAACCTTGACGTCAAGATGGAGACGGGCACGGGCAAGACCTACGTATATACCCGGACGATGTACGAGCTGCACAAGCGGTATGGCATAAACAAGTTCATCATAGCAGTACCTACGCTCCCCATTAAAGCCGGGGCGAGGCAATTCATGGAGGACGGTTATGCCAAGCGTCACTTCCGCGACGTGTGCGGATATGACGCCGAGATAGACCTGCTCACACTCGAACCGCCTAAGAAAAAGAAGAAAGGCAGACAGTATTTCCCCGCAGCAGTAAGAGAATTTGTAAAGGGGTCGAATAGGGATGGAAAAAAGATATACGTCCTTTTGGTAAACATGCAGCTGTTGAAAGTAGCCAAGAACTATATGCTCAGCCGCGATGATTACGAAAGCGTGGTCGAGGGGTTTTACCGCCCGTTCGACGCCCTGCGTGCCACCCGCCCGTTTGTCATCATCGACGAGCCCCACAAGTTCTCGCGCGAGCAGAAGGCTTTCGGCGTAATCATGGACGAAATAGCCCCTCAGTGCATCATCCGTTTCGGCGCGACCTTTCCGGAGAAAGTGTCAGGCAAAGGCAAAAACAAGACAGTGGTGCATGATTACCAAAACCTACTGTACGACTTAGACGCATGCGAGGCCTTCAACCAAGGATTGATTAAGGGCGTTGCCAAGGAACACTTTGAACCAGCCTCGAAAAAGAACGAGAAAATAAGACTGTTGTCCGCCGCAAAAAACGAAGAAGCCGTATTCCAGCATAAAAGCGCGGACAATCCCACAAGGACGTATCATCTGCATGTGAACGACCCGTTATCTGTAATTTCAGAGGATTTCGGCGGAATCACGATACAAGCGATCGGAAAGAACACCATAGAACTGTCAAACGGATTGGTCAAGACCGTCGGCGAGGAAATGGACGTGGACATTTACATGCAATCCTACCAGGAACAGATGTTGCGCCTTGCCCTCGAACGCCATTTTGAGACGGAACGTGAAAATTTCTGCGGACGCGCGTTTAAGATCAAGACCCTGGCTCTTTTCTTCATAGACGACATAACCTCATACCGGGCGGACGAGGACGGAAAGAAGCCTTATTTATTGGAAGCATTTGAAAGGCTGCTCAAAGAGAAATTGATTGCAACAATAAAAGGACTGGACGAATCGGAGGCTGAATACCGCAAGTATCTTGAAGCCAGCTTAAGCCGTATCAGCGAATGCCACGGAGGGTATTTCGCCCAAGACAACAGTTCGTCGGACGAAGACATCGCCAATGAAGTAAACGATATCCTTAACGGCAAGAAGCAACTGCTCGCATTTAAAGACGGCGACGGGAAATATATCTTGCGCCGGTTCCTGTTCTCAAAGTGGACGCTGAAGGAGGGATGGGATAACCCGAACGTGTTTACGATTGCAAAACTCAGGTCAAGCGGAAGCGAAACCTCGAAACTGCAGGAGGTCGGACGCGGATTGCGACTGCCAGTCGACGAATGCGGAAACCGCATCTCCAACCAAGAGTTCATGTTGAACTACATTGTGGATTTCACAGAAGCTGATTTTGCCAATAAGCTCATTGAGCAAATCAACAGTGAAGAGCCCGGCACTATATCAGTATCATCGGAAATAGTTAAGCAGGCGGCCGTGAAAATGGGCAAAGACGAAACCGCTTTGTTCATCGAGCTTCTGTCAAAGAAATATCTTGACATGGACTACAACATCATCCCGGAAAACAGGGCGCGATTCTTTGAAGAGTACCCGCTGTTCAGGTCAGGATTGGAAACGCGGAAAGTAAAAGACCGCAATGAAACGCCTGAAAGACCGGTCGGCATCCGCAAAGCCCGGTTTGCCGAAATACAGGAATTATGGAAAATCCTCAATAAGAGATATACAATCTG
The DNA here is from genome assembly GCA_944320675.1 of uncultured Prevotella sp. Taxonomy (GTDB): domain Bacteria; phylum Bacteroidota; class Bacteroidia; order Bacteroidales; family Bacteroidaceae; genus Prevotella. Next base: position 2,824 of record CALUIJ010000034.1, on the reverse strand, counting down.
TTACGACGACACGGTGGACGCCGATTTGGAAAAAGGTTTGTCGGGAATATTGGAGAATGATTCTGTTTTCTCGGAACAGGTCATTTCAAGCCACAGGGACATAGTGAGGAGTGACGGCAAACAAATGACGGCGGAAACGGGCAACGGCGTGCAGTATGCCGTTGCCAATACATTGCCTTACGGACTTTTCTTGAAACGGGTGTCGTCGGCGACCAACATCCCCATTTCAATGATACACAAGTCAATTTGCGGCTATGCGAAGAGACATGGGAACATAGACGGCAAATATTTCAACGAGCAGACCGTCGGCGAAATAATCCGAGGTTTTTCTGATTGGAAGATGGCAACTCTCCAAGGATGCTTTAACTACAAAACGACCAACGGGCAACCCGGAGCGACGGCTCTTACCAATAACGACGGCTCAGTCAGGGAATGTATTGCACAAGGCAGGATCGGCGTAAAGATTGAAGACGGAGTCCCCATGGAAAAATATTTATATGACACCAAGGCATACGATTCGCCGTTGGAGCTGAAAAACATTAATGCTTCGATAGACGAAGTTATCGTCTATGGGAAAATCCCGAGGAACAGCATCGCAATTCCAACCATTACCGGGGAAACATACAGCCCCAACTTTATGTTTGTCGTTAAAAAAGACAATGGAGAAAAAGAGCTCAACATCGTTGTTGAAACTAAGGACGTTGAAAACAAATCGACCCTTCGAGGTGTCGAGAAAGCAAAAATAGAATGCGCGGAGGTGTTTTTCAGGAACTTGTCTGCGCAAGGCTATAATGTATGTTTCCGGACGCAACTAAAGAATAACGAAATGCTGCAAATCGTAAAAGAAGTGTTACAGAAATAACATATACGCCCATTGCCTGAACTATTTGTGGCCCTTTCAGGCAGGCTCTTTCGTTTTGTTGCATTTCAGCGGCTTTTACTTACGGTTTCCATCTGCCTCCGATAAGTTTGCAATAGGCATCCTTTCATAGTGCGAAAGGTTGTCTTCCAAAAGGCAAGAAGTCATGTTTTGAATACTAAAAAGACACCATTTGAAACTGTAACCACCGCCGTACAGCTAAAACTGATTCCGCCAATGGCTAAAGAAAAGATTGATTGGGGCCAACGGTGGACAACACACAAAGAAGAAAAATGAAAATGACGGACGTTTGCCATTTTTCACTTTTCTGCATTTACTCTTTTGATTAAAATGAACAAAAGAACAAAAATTGCGATATAATGATGACCTGTTATTGCGAAAAAAACATTAGTTTTGCAAACTAAATGATAGATAAAAGTTTTCTTTACACCGCCGTCCGCGCCTCGATAGAGGCCGGAACGGCCATAATGAAGATTTACAGCGACCCCGAATCCGACTTCGAGATTGAACGCAAGGCGGACAACTCGCCGCTGACGATAGCCGACCGGACGGCTAACAGGATAATATGCGACATGCTTGAGGCCGACACTCCCTACCCCATCCTCAGCGAAGAGGGCAGCCATGCGCCCGTGGAAACACGGCAGGCGTGGACGGAAATGTGGGTCGTCGACCCGCTCGACGGCACTAAGGAGTTTATCAAGCGCAACGGCGAGTTCACCGTAAACATAGCTTACGTAAAAGAGGGGAAGCCCGAGGCCGGAGTGATTTACATCCCGGCAAGGCGCGAACTGTATTTCGGCAGCGTAGGCGACGGCGCATATAAAATAGGTGGCATAGGCTCGTTGCCTTCCGGCTGCACCGTCGACATGCTGAAGGAAAAGGCCCTGCGCCTGCCTTTGGAGGAAAGCCGGCACGGGGAGTTCGTCGTAGTGGCGTCGCGCTCGCACCTCAACGCCGAGACCGAGGCTTACATTGAGGAGATGAAACGTGAGCACGGCGACGTGAGGACGGTGTCGCGCGGCAGTTCGCTTAAGCTCTGCTTAGTGGCCGAAGGCGTAGCCGACGTTTACCCGCGCTTCGCCCCGACAATGGAATGGGACACCGCAGCGGGCCACGCCATAGCCGCGGCCACTGGCGCATGCGAGGTGGTAAGGGCCGACGACGGCCAACCGCTGACGTACAACAAGGCAGACTTGCACAACCCCTGGTTTATTGTTAGGAACATTTCAGCAGACAAGTGACAAGCAGACAAGTGACAAGCAAACAAGTGACAAGCAGACAAGCAGACAAGTAATAAGAAACAAGTTGACAAGGGACAAGCAACAAGCAATGAGAGACGAGCTGACAAGTAAACAAATGGCAAGCGGCAAAGCATATTGGCTTGTCTGCTCGTCTGCTTGTCAACTTGTCTGCTAAAAAATAAAAGTATGACGTTTGAAATAATATTCGTGCTGATAGGACTGGCGGCAATGCTTACGGCGCTGATCATGGACAAGATGCGCCCGGGCATAGTGTTGCTGTCGCTCGTGGTGGCGTTCATGGCCGTAGGCATAATAACGCCGCAGCAGATGGTGGCCGGCTTCAGCAACCGCGGCATGATAACCGTCGCGCTGCTGTTCCTCGTCAGCGAAGGCATCAGGCAGAGCGGAGCGCTCGGCACGGTGGTGAAAAAGCTGCTGCCGGAGAAAGGCACGTCGGTAACCAAGGCGCAACTGCGCATACTGCCGATAGTGAGCGCATTCTCGGCGTTCTTGAACAACACGCCCGTCGTGGTGATATTCGCACCGATATTGAAGAACTGGTCGAAGAAAGTGGGGCTGTCGTGTACGAAGTTCCTCATCCCGTTGTCTTACGCGACCATCCTCGGCGGACTGTGCACGCTCATAGGCACGTCGACAAACCTCGTAGTACACGGCATGATGATAGACAAAGGCTTCGACGGAC
>CALUIJ010000033.1 GCA_944320675.1 uncultured Prevotella sp. | reverse complement strand
TGCTCGGGTTCGACACGATGAACTACAACGTGGTGTACGCGCAGATGGGCCGCGGCAAGACCGAGCGCAACACGGCCTTCGCCCTCGCCTCCGTGGCAGGCACGCTGGCCAAGATGGCGTTCGACGCATGCATGTTCAACAGCCAGAACTTCGGGTTCGTGCGCCTGCCGAAAGAGTGCACCACGGGCAGCAGCATAATGCCGCACAAGAAAAATCCCGACGTGTTCGAGCTGATACGCGCCAAGAGCAACAAGCTGCAGGCACTGCCCGTGCAGGTGACGATGATAATGAACAACCTGCCCTCGGGCTACTTCCGCGACCTTCAGATAATAAAGGAAGAGTTCCTGCCGGCCTTCGGCGAACTGAAAGACTGCCTGCGCATGGCCGCTTACATTATTAATAGGATAGAGGTAAACGAGCACATCCTCGACGACCCGAAGTACGACCTGATGTTCTCAGTCGAGGAAGTAAACCGCCTCGCGGCCTCGGGCATGCCCTTCCGCGACGCTTACAAGAAAGTGGGACTCGACATCGAGGCCGGCCGCTTCACGCCATGCAAGGACATCAACCACACGCACGAAGGCTCGATCGGCAACCTCTGCAACGACAAGATAGCCGCCCTGATGGACGGCATCCTCGACGGATTCACGTTTGAGAGAGTGGAACAAGCCGAAAGGGAACTGCTGAAATAAGCCGGAACAGCCACAATAAAACCACCGAAGATGAAACGCCATACCTATTATATAATAGCACTGCTGACGCTTTTCACGGCGTGCGGCGATGCCGACTTTGAATACAGCGGCTATCCCTGCTACTTCACGTTCAACAATTCGGCAAGCCAAAGCCCGGCGCTCGCCTCGGCCACGAACCCCGGTTCGCCGGGAATATTCTGCCGCATCACCATGTCGGGCGGAGCATACTTCAACTTCGCCACCAACCAAGGACTGAGCGACCGCGTGCCGCTGACCGCCATCGACAAGCAAAGGGAATACCGGATAGGCGTATACAACGACACGGGGATAATCGTAGGCTACGGCAACCTTAACAACCCGGCAACGTTCTACGCCTACGACAGCCAATGCCCCAACTGCTTTGAAAGCTCCAACCTGCCGCGCTACCAGCTCACGATGCACACCGACGGCACGGCCGAATGCGGCAGTTGCCACCGCAAATACGACATGAACAACGGCGGCCTCGTCGTAAGCGGAGACGCGGGCGACAAGCTCATCAGATACCACGGAAGCACCATCGGGGGCGTGGTTTCGGTGATAAACTGACACTTAAAGTATTAAAATGTGTAAATTAATTTGCTTTTTCGAGAAATAGGTATATCTTTGCATAACTTTTAAGCGGCAATAGCTCAGTTGGTAGAGCGCAACCTTGCCAAGGTTGAGGTCGCGGGTTCGAGTCCCGTTTGCCGCTCAAAGGATGCCGCAATGGTGGAATTGGTAGACACGAGGGACTTAAAATCCCTTGGCCAGTAATGGCTGTGCGGGTTCGAGTCCCGCTCGCGGCACAATCATCTAAAAACCTTTCATATATGAAGAAAAATCTTATCTTATTCTTATCGGCGGCTTCAGTGCTCGCACTGTCGTCGTGCTCGTCAAAGCTTGGAGAGCTTTCCGCCGACAACTTCAAGGTTACGCCCAATCCGCTCGAGTCAAAAGGCGGACAGGTAGCCGTAACAATCAACGGTACTTTCCCCGAGAAGTACATGAAGAAAAAAGCCATCGTAACGGTTGTGCCCGAGCTGCGCTACGGCAACGGACAAGCCGCACAGGGACAGGCTGCTACATTCCAGGGCGAAAAAGTTGAAGGAAACGACCAGACTATCTCTTATAAGATGGGTGGCAACTACACGATGAAGGCCAACTATAAGTATGTGCCCGAAATGCAGAAGAGCGACCTTTACATGACTTTCGACGCATACGTAGGAAAGAAGAAGAAAAAGGTAGAGGTTCCGGCCGTGAAGGTTGCCGAGGGCGTCATCGCCACTTCGGAGCTCTACAAGAACACCCTCGCCGGCAGCGGCGCAAGCTTCGCTCCCGACACATTCCAGCGTGTACGCGCCCAAAGGCTTGGCGCACAGATCAAGTTCCTCATCAACCAGGCCAACATCCGCAAGAGCGAACTCAAGAGCAACTCTGTGACCGAGTTCGTAAACATGCTTAAGAAGATCAACGAGGACAGCGAAAAGCTCAGCTTCAAGAATGTTGAAGTGCTCGCATACGCTTCTCCCGACGGCGCATACGACTTCAACGACAAGCTGGCAGGCAAACGTCAGGACGTTTCCGTCAACTATGCTGAAAAGCAGCTCAAGAGCGCAAAACTCGAAGGCGACGTTACCGGCAAGTACACCGCCGAGGACTGGGAAGGCTTCCAGCAGCTCGTTGCAGCGTCTAACATCCAGGACAAGGACGTAATCCTTCGCGTCCTCTCAATGTACCAGGATCCCGAGGAGCGCGAGCAGCAGATCCGTAACATGTCTGCAGGTTTCCGCGAACTCGCAGACGGCATCCTGCCCGAACTCCGCCGCGCACGCCTCTTCATCAATTACGATGTCATCGGCCGCAGCGACGAGCAGATCAAGGAGCAGTACAAGGCCGACGCTTCACAGCTGACTGTTGACGAACTGCTTTACGCTGCTTCGCTCGAGAGCAACAACGACGCTAAGGAGGCTATCTACAAGAAGACCACCGAGGTTTACCCCAACGACTACCGCGCTTACAACAACTTGGCCGCAATCGAATTTGCAAAAGGCAACGACGCACAGGCTAAGAGCTATCTCGACAAGGCTCTCAGCATAAACGGCAACGCTGCCGAAGCCAACGTAAACCGTGGCCTGCTGGCCCTCAAGAGCGGAAACATCAGCGAAGCTGAAGGCTACATCGCAAAAGGCAACACCGCAAGCGACTATAACAAGGTGCTCGGTTCGCTCAACCTCGCCAAGGGCGACTATGCTACGGCTGAGCAGAACCTGAACGGAATCAACTGCAACACGACAGCTTTGGCACAGATCCTCAACAAGAACTACGCCGGAGCCGCCAACACCCTGAACAACATCCAGAACAAGGATGCCATGACGGATTACCTGCAGGCCATCCTCAATGCACGTCAGGGCAACAACGACGCTGCTTCTTCTTACCTGAAGAGCGCGCTGCAGAAGGATCCTTCACTCTCTACCTACGCAAACAACGACCTCGAGCTGTCAAAAGTCAGCAAATAAACAACGCTGACGCATGAAGCGGCTTATTTATATCTTTACACTCACCCTGGTTTTGGTATCCTGCGGTTCACGCAGCGGCTACTTCAGTTTTGAAGGCCGGCTACTCAACCTAAACCAGGGTGAGTTTTATGTTTACAGCACGGACGGCGTGTTCGACGGCGTCGACACGATAAAAGTCGAAGGCGGACGCTTCGCTTTTGAAACCCCATGCAAGGAAAACGGCACGATTGTAATCGTTTTCCCGAACTTCTCAGAACAGCCCGTGTTCGCCGAACCGGGCAAGTCGGCTACGATAAAGGGCGACGCCTCACACCTGAAGGAAATAGAAGTCGACGGCACTGACGAAAACAAACTGATGAACGCCTTCCGCCAACAGATAGCAAAGGCGTCACCGCCTGAAGTTACAAAATACGCCGAACTATTCATCAAGAACAACCCCAGGTCGCTCGCAAGCGTGTATGTACTTAGGAAATATTTCGTAACAGCCAAAGACATTGACTTCAAGAAGACCGAGCAACTGGCTAATGCCATATACAAGGCGCAACCTAAGAACGGAAGCATAGCACGCCTCTTGCGCTACTTAAACACGGCACAGAAATGCGCCGTCGGGGCGAAACTGCCGTCGTTCACGGCCAAGGACATCAACGACAAGAGCGTCTCAACCGCCGACTTACGCGGTAAAGTAGCCGTAGTGTTCACTTGGGCCGACTGGCATTTCGACAGCAGGAACATGCGCGAAAGACTGAACCGGATGAAGAAAGAGTATGGGAACAAGCTCGCGGTGCTTGGCATCAGCATTGACGCAAGCAAGCAGAAATGCAGAAGGATGCTGCAAAACGACTCCATCGGCGTAATAAACGTATGCGACCAAATGATGTTCGAAAGTCCGCTAATGGAGCGGTTCTCATTCACGGGAATAGGCGAGAACGTCATGTTCAACGCCCAAGGGCGCGTGGTTGAACGCAACTTGAAACCCAACGACATTGAATCGAAACTAAGAATCCTACTGAACTGACACTATAAAAAACACACGAAATGCTGGTCAAGACTTATTGCGCAGCGGTAAACGGCCTTGAAGTTACGACCGTGACAGTTGAAGTAAGCGTCACGAAAGGCGTGATGTTCCACTTGTCGGGACTTGCCGACACTGCCGTAAGGGAGAGCCGCGACCGCATTGCAGCAGCCCTTAAGAACAACGGAATAAAACTACCCGTCGCCGACACGACAATCAACATGGCACCGGCCGACCTGCGCAAGGAAGGCAGCGGATACGACCTGCCTATCGCCATCGGCATACTCGCGGCCACGGGCAAGGTGAAAACCGACCATCTGCAAGAATACATGCTCATGGGAGAACTTGGGCTTGACGGCAGAATCCAGCCCATACGTGGGGCGTTGCCGATAGCCATAAGGGCGAGAAAAGAGGAATTCAAGGGGCTTATCGTGCCAAAACAAAACATCCACGAAGCAGCCGTCGTCAACAAGCTGAAGGTTTACGGCATGGAAAACCTGCTCGACGTCGTAAGGTTCCTGAACGGAGAAGTCGGCTTCGAGCCTACCGTAATAGACACGCGCCGTGAGTTCTACGAACAGCAAAGCAACTTCGAGCTTGATTTCGCCGACGTGCGCGGGCAAGAGAACGTAAAACGCGCGATGGAAGTGGCGGCCGCCGGAGGGCACAACATGATAATGATAGGGCCGCCCGGAAGCGGCAAGTCGATGATGGCCAAACGCCTTCCGTCGATACTTCCCCCACTATCGTTGGCCGAAAGCCTTGAAACGACACAAATCCACTCGGTAGCCGGAAAGTTGGGCAAAGACATGTCCCTGATATCACAAAGGCCGTTCCGCGCTCCCCACCACACCATTTCGCAAGTCGCACTCGTCGGCGGAGGGGTGAACCCGCAACCGGGAGAAATATCGTTGGCGCACAACGGCGTGCTTTTCGCCGACGAGCTTCCTGAGTTTAATAAAGCGACCCTCGAAGTGCTACGCCAACCTTTGGAAGACCGCAAGATCACCATTTCGCGCGCGAAATACACCGTAGAATACCCTTGCTCGTTCATGTTCGTAGCGTCGATGAACCCTTGCCCTTGCGGATATTACAACGACCCGACGCACAAATGCGTATGCTCGCCGGGGCAAATCCAGCGTTACTTGAACAAGATCAGCGGTCCGCTGCTCGACCGCATAGACATACAGATCGAGATAACGCCCGTACCTTTCAAGGACATATCGCGCCCTACCCAGGGCGAAAGCAGCGCCGACATACGCAAAAGGGTGATTGCGGCAAGGCAGATACAGGAGCAACGCTTTAAGGAGCATAAAGGAATACACTGCAACGCCCAGATGACAGAACGGATGATTCACCAATACGCCGAACCCGACGAAGCAGGCATCAACCTGTTGCGCACGGCAATGGAACGGCTGAACCTGTCGGCCCGTGCGTACAACCGCATACTGAAAGTGGCCCGTACCATAGCCGACATCGAGGCGTCGCCCGACGTACAGCCACGGCATTTGGCGGAAGCAATAAGCTACCGCAACCTCGACCGGGGCGATTGGGCGGAAAGATGAAAACTTGTTGAGTTAAGAGTTGAGAATTAAGAGTTAAGAAAATATGCCTTGAAGGATATCAACAAACAGCAACAAAACATATTTTCTTAACCCTTAATTCTTAACTCTTAATTTATCATAAGAGCCTCTTTGCAAAATACCTTACCGGATACCACACCGACACGAAGCCTACGGCGACGACCGTAACGAACACTATCACGATGTCTTCAGGATGCACGCTCACGGGATAAGCGTCGACCACGAACGAGCCGCTGCTTTGCCCGAGGGCAACAAGGCCGTAAGTCTGCTGCAACCAACACAACAACAAGCCGAGCAGAATGCCCACGACAGCGCCGATGACTGAAATCATCCTGCCCTCGAACAGGAATATGCGCGTTATCTGCTTGTCGGTTGCGCCCATGTTGCGCAGCGTCACCACGTCGTTCTTCTTGTCGATGATGAGCATCGACAGCGAACCGATGATGTTGAAACAGGCCACGGCCAAGATGAACGTAAGGAAGATGTAAGCGATGAACTTCTCAATCTTCATTATCTTGAACGTATCGGCCTGCTGCTCGAGGCGGTCGAGCACGAGATACTTACCGCCGGCTATCGCCCTCATTTCCTTCTTCACGGCGTCGATGTCCGACCCCGGCTTAAGCCTCAGCTCAAGCTGCGACAGCATGCCTTGCTGCCCGAAAAGGTTGCGCGCAAAACCTATCGAAGTAAGGATATAGTTGCGGTCATAACGCCCGTTGCCTACGGCGAAAACCACTCCCGGCGAAATCAGCGAATCCTCGACAAAGCCCTCCGTAGGGTTCATCATGTCCAACTGCCCCTCGCGCTTCGGAGCGTATATCTTCAAGAATCCGTCCCAGTCGGCGCTCATGCCGAGGTCGGCGGCCAGACGGATGCCCACCGTGCCGTACTGCAGGTTGGCGGCTTGCAGCGCAAACTCGCCGTCGCCGTAAAGTATCTCGTTGATATGCGTCAGCTGGTTGAAGTTCGCGTCGACTCCCTTTACGACAACCATCGCCTGGTTGCCGTCGTATAAGGCAAGAGCCTGGTCCTCGACGCTCTCCGTCGCCACGTCGACAGCGGGCAGCGCCCTTATCTTAGCCAACAATGGGTCGTCGGCCGGGGCCGTCTTGCCCTTTGCCGGAACGACCTCAAGCTGCGGGTCGAACGCCGTGAGGAACGACGCAACGAGGTCGTGGAATCCGTTGAACACGCTCAGCGTAACCACCAGCGCCATCGTCGCCACGGCCACGCCTACGGCGCTTATGCCGCTTATCAGGTTGATTACGTGCGTGCTCTTCTTCGAGAACAGGTAGCGCCGGGCTATGTAAAACGGGAAGTTCATTTCTTCAGCAGCTCGTCAATATGCGCTATGTAGTCGAGCGAATCGTCGACGAAGAAGCGCAGTTCGGGTATTATCCTCAACTGGTTGCGCACGCGCGTGCCGAGTTCGTAGCGTATGGTTTTCTCGTTAGCCGTTATGTTCCCTATCAGTTCGCCGGCACGCTCTGACGGGAAGATGCTCAGGTATGCCGTGCAGATGCTCAGGTCGGGACTTATGCGGCAGCGCGTAACGCTGACCATCACGCCGCGCATCGAGCGCGTCTGCGCCTGGAATATAAGGCTCAGCTCCTTTTGCAAGAGCCTTGCTATGCGGTTTTGTCTTGTTTCCTGCATTGTTTTATGACAATTTATATAATATAATGTGTACGCCTTTGTGGCCGTTGGTTCAAATTATCTGCAAACTTACACATTTTTTTCGACATTGCGAACTTATGCCGGCGTTTTTTGGCCTTACGGCTTCTTCATCGCCACGGTCAGGCCGTCGCGCAGCGGCAGGATGACCTTTTCAACCCTGCCGTCGCGGGCTACGAAGTCGTTGAACGCCTCTATGCCTATCGTCTGGCGGTCGGTAGGCCGCGGCTTTTCGAGCACATGGCCGTCCCAAAGCGTGTTGTCGGCAAGTATGAATCCGCCCGGCCTCAACACGGACAACGCCATCTCGTAAGCCTCGACGTAAGTACGCTTGTCGCCGTCGATGAACACCATGTCGAACTCCACGCCCAACCGCGGGGCCTCCTTTACGGCGTCGCCGATGATGAAGCGTATCCTGTCGGCCACGGGCGAGCCTTCAATCCACGGCCGCGTGAAGTCCTCCAGTTCATCGTCTATCTCGTATGTGTAAACCATCCCGCCCCCGTCAAGGCCCTCGGCCATGCATATCGCGCTGTATCCGCTGAACGTACCCACCTCGAGAATGTTCTTCGGCCGCGCCATGCGCACGAGCATCTTCAGCAGACGGCCCTGCAGATGGCCGCTGGCCATGCGCCCGTGCAACAGGTGGATGTTCGTAGCGCGCCACAGGCGGTACAGATATTCGCCCTCGGGATCGATGTGGGCGAGAAGATAATTATTTAATTCAGAATCCATAATTCATAATTTATAATGCATAATCCATAATGCATAATTCATAATTAGGCTGCGCTTGACGTGCTGCTTAGTTTTAACTTGATGAAGGATTGGATATTATGCATTATCTAAATCTAAGCGCAGCCCTATTATGCATTGTGCATTATGAATTATGCATTGCCAAAGCCTCTACGGCCAGGCGGTACGAGTCGAGCCCGAAGCCGCAGATCACGCCGAGGCACACGCACGAAATCATCGACTTATGGCGGAACTCCTCGCGCTTGTGCACGTTTGAGATATGCACCTCAACGACGGGGCACTTCAGCGAGCGGATGCAGTCCTGCAGGGCTATGCTGGTATGAGTGTACGCCCCGGCGTTGAGCACAATGCCGTCATACGTGAAGCCCGCTTCCTGCATCTTGTCGATCATCACGCCTTCTATGTTGCTCTGGAAATAGTCTATCCCTACGTCGGGGAAAGCGGCGCGGAGCTTTGGCAGGTAGTCGTCGAATGAGCTGCTGCCGTAAATGCCCGGCTCCCTCACGCCAAGGAGGTTGAGGTTGGGGCCGTTTAACACCAATATTTTCATAATATGACAAATTTGTTTAACTTTGCACGCGCACGGGCGCCTGCGCCCGCACGACGCTGCAAAAGTACTAAAATAAACGGAAACAATGAATAAAAAGCCTTTGAATATAATCGACGCGTACCGCCGCTACATGAAGCTGGAGCGCAACTTTACGCAAAACACGCTCGACGCCTACACGCGCGACGTAGAGAAGCTGCTCTGCCATCTCGCCTCAAAGGGCGTAGACCCGCTGGCCGCCGGGCTGGACGACCTCAGGGATTTCTCCGCACATTTGCACGAAGAGAAGATAGGGCCGCGCTCGCAGTGCCGCATACTCAGCGGCGTGAGGACGTTCTACCACTTCCTGCAGCTCGACGGTTACATCAGCGACGACCCTTCCGAACTGCTCGAGTCGCCCCAGTTGGGCGAGCACCTGCCCGAAGTGCTGACCACCGAAGAGGTTGACATGCTCGAACGAGCTGTCGACCTTACGAAATGGGAGGGCCAGCGCAACAAGGCCATAGTCGAGGTGCTGTTCAGCTGCGGACTGCGCGTAAGCGAGCTCGTCGCCCTGCGCATGTCCGACCTTTACTTGGACGAACACTTCGTCCGCATAGTCGGCAAGGGGCGCAAGGAGCGGCTCGTACCTATCTCCGAGAGTGCCGTAAGGCAGCTCCGCTTGTGGTTCGACGACCGCTGCCGGATGGACATCAAGCCCGGCGAGGAGGACTACGTGTTCCTCAACCGCCGCGGAGCCCACCTTACGCGCACCATGATACTGATAATGATAAAACGCCTCGGCGCCGAGGCCGGCATAACCAAGACCATCAGCCCGCACACACTGCGCCACAGCTTCGCCACGGCGCTGCTCGAGGGAGGGGCCGACCTGCGCGCCATACAGGCCATGCTGGGGCACGAGAGCATCGGCACGACCGAAATCTACACGCACATCGACACGCACGAGCTGCGCCGCGAAATACTCGAGCACCATCCGAGGAACATGAAGAAGGACCGTTGACGGGCAAAGCCGCGGCCAAGCCGTCAGCCCGGGGCAACCCTTTGACGGCCAACAAGTTAGCGAAACGACTCCATCCACGTTGTAAAAGCTTACCTTTCACGCCCCGAAAGACCGCCTTTCGCCGTGTGAAAGCTTACCTTCCGCACGGCGGAAGGTAAGCCGCCGCATACAACGGCCTCAACCGGCAGACGCGGCAAGACCGCCCGGCCACGGGCGAAAGACTCCCTACGGCTTATCAAGCCCCAATCGTCATTAGAGCGCAATGTCTCCATGTTTCAGCCGGTCTAATGGCCGATTTGGGCTAAATTATCGTTTTTCGATAAATTTTTATCGAAAATATTTGGAGCATTCGGATATTATCCGTACATTTGCATATCGAAAAACGATAAATAACAATTGAATAACAATAACGCCCGAAACAACGGCAACACTCTCTGATAAATTAATAACAACCGGCCTACCAATCCGCCGCCCTCTCCGTAAGGGCGGCGGACGCAAGGCGGCAAAAACCTTAAGACGATGAAAAAGAAACTCAACCTGTTCTGCGTACTCATATTCGTAGTGATAATCTGCGACGTCGCCTCGATGTCGAACGTATTCATAACGGGCTTCAGCAGCGGCATGCGCGACGGCGCGCAAAACCGCAGCATCACCGAGACCGCCCCCTGCAACTACAGCTACATCACGCTCGTGCCGCGTGAAATGACACGCGCCACGGCCCAGACCGTCACCGACAAGGCTTCGGGCAAGGCCCTGCAGGCATGGCCCACGCAGCTCATCGTGCCCACGGGCGGGCGTATGAACGTCTTCGCCGCCATATTCAAGATGGCCTACACCTTAGCGTTCGGCGTGCTGGCCCTTGCCGCCCTCGTGTCGTTCGTATGCTTCGTGCGCAACGCCAACCGCGACGACATCTTCACGCGCAAGAACATCAAGCTGCTGCGCGCCACGGGCTGGTGCCTCTTCGCGGCAGGAGTGATAGTGACGGCCGACGGCTTTTACGACATCCACACGGCCAAGCAGGCACTCAGCCTCAGCGGATACGCCGTCGACTACGGCTCGGCCGCCGACTTTACCAACATCATCTTCGGCCTCTTCTCGCTCGTCATCGCCGAGGCGTTCGCCATAGGCCTGAAGATGAAAGAGGAACAGGAACTGACGATTTAACCGCCGCAGGCGTATGAACAAGCCGGGAACCGCCGTGTTCCCCCACCTCTCAACCATTTCACCTTCTTACCTCTTCATATATGGGAAAGATAATAGTAAACCTCGACGTCGAAATGGCCAAGCGCAAGATGCCGCTCGGCGAGCTGGCCGAGCGCGTCGGGCTGACGCAGGCCAACCTGTCGATCCTGAAGACGGGCAAGGCCAAGGCCGTGCGCTTCAGCACGCTCGAAGCCATCTGCCGCGAACTGGGCTGCCAGCCCGGCGACATACTCGAATACCGCGACGAACCGTAGGCCGCGGCGGGCCGCACGCATGCGGAAACGGCGTTTTCAACCGCCGAATGTATAAATTTTATTAAATGTAGCACGCAACCGACAGCGTTAAAGCAAGAAAAAACTATATTTGTCAAACCATTTTTAAACCATTATTTATGAGAATAAAACATCTTTTAGTCGCCGCCCTGCTTTTCATTACAAGCGCGGCAGCGGTTATGGCACAGGAGATGCAGTTGCCGCCGATACCCGTCGACACTGCTGTAAGAATCGGCAAGCTGCCTAACGGCCTTACCTACTACATCCGCCATAACGGTTATCCCGAACACCGTGTCAACTTCTACATCGCCCAGCGCGTAGGCTCAATCCAGGAGGAAGAGAGCCAGCGAGGCCTCGCCCACTTCCTTGAGCACATGGCCTTCAACGGCTCGGAGAACTATCCCGGCGACAAGCTGCTCGAATACATGCGCTCGATAGGCGTGGAGTTCGGCCGCGACCTCAACGCTTACACGTCGATAGCCGAGACCGTATACAACATAGACAACGTGCCGTCGAAGAACATCGCCGCGCTCGACTCGTGCCTGCTCGTGCTGAAAGACTGGTCAAACGGCCTCACCCTCTCGACCGAGGAAATCGACAAGGAGCGCGGAGTGATAGAGAACGAGTGGCGCCTGCGCTCCTCTCCCGACCAGAGGATGATAGAGCGCAACCTCGAGAAGATGTACCCCGGCAGCAAATACGGCCGCCGCATGCCCATCGGAACAATGGAAGTGGTCAAGAACTTCAAGCCCGAGGTGCTCCGCGCGTACTACCATAAGTGGTACAGGCCCGACAACCAGGCCATCATCGTAGTGGGCGACATCGACGTAGACCGCACCGAGCAGAAGATAAAGGAAATGTTCAGCGGCATCAAGCTCGACCCCAACGCGGCCCCCGTCGTGCCCGAACCCGTGCCCGACAACAACGAGGCCATCATCATCGTCGACAAGGACAAGGAGCAGCAGATAAACATCGTACAGCTGATGTTCAAGCACGACGACGTACCCGACAGCCTCAAGGGCAACCTTGCGTACATGCTGCAGCAGTATGCCGTCGACCTTTCGACGCAGATGCTCAACGCGCGCCTCGCCGAAGTGGGCCAGAACGCCGACTGCCCCTACCTCCAGGCCGGAGTAACCGACGGCGACTACCTCTTCGCCAAGACAAAGGACGCATTCATACTGTTCTGCGTCCCCAAGCCCGGACAGACCGACGCGGCCATCTCAGCCGCAATGCGCGAAGTGATGCGCGCCGTCAAGTTCGGCTTCACCCCTACGGAGTACGCCCGCGCCAAGTCTGAGTACATGAGCCAGCTCGAGAGCGTCTACACCAACCGCGACAAGCGCAACAACAGCGTTTACTGCCAGCTCTACACACGCAACTTCCTCGACAACGAGCCGATACCCTCGATCGACGACGAGTATATGATAATGCAGCAGCTCAACCCGGCCATCCCCGTCGAAGCCATCAACGAGACCCTGAAGCAGCTCGTCAGCGTGACCGACACCAACCTCGTAGTGCTCAGCTTCAACACCGAGAAGGAAGGAGCCGTCTACCCCACCGCCGAAGGCATTAAGAAGGCCATCGACGCCGTACACGGCGAACAGCTCACGGCATGGGTCGACAACGTTAAGCAGGAGCCGCTCATCGCCCAGCTGCCGGCCAAGGGCAAGATTGTAAGCGAGAAGGAGAACGCGGCACTCGGCTACAAGGAGCTTACGCTCTCCAACGGCGCCCGCGTATTGCTGAAGAAGACCGACTTCAAGGACAACGAAGTGCTGTTCAACGCTTCGTCGAAGGGAGGAGCGTCGCTGCTCGGCGACGAGGACATCGTCAACGCAAAGGCGTTCGACATGGTTATCGGATCGAGCGGCCTGGGCAACTTCGACGTAACCGAACTGCAGAAAGCGCTCGCCGGCAAGCAGGCCAACGTCAACCTGCAACTCGCCAACTTCCACGAGATGGTAAGCGGAAGCTCGACCCCGAAGGACATCGAGACCCTCTTCCAGCTGGCTTACCTCTACTTCACCGATATAAGGAAAGACGAGAAGAGCTACGCACAGCTCATGACCACGCTCGAGACAATGCTTAAGAACCAGGAGCTGTCGCCCGACGTTGCGTTCAGCGACTCGCTTAAGGCCACGCTCTACAGCCACAACCCGCGCTACAAGAACCTGAAGCTCGAGGATCTGAAGAAGATAAACTACGACCGCATACTGCAGATAGCCAAGGAGCGCACGGCCAACGCAGGCGACTTCACCTTCGAGATCGTCGGCAACTTCGACGAGACTACCATCCGTCCGCTCATCGAGCAGTACATCGCCTCGCTGCCCGGCAACGGCAAGAAGGAGGAGTGGAAGAAGATCTCGACCTACAACAAGGGCAACGTAGAGAACAAGTTCGTCCGCAAGATGGAGACACCGAAAGCCAACGCCTACATGTACTGGTACAACCTCAGCACACCGTACTCACTTGAGAACGCCGTGGCTACCGATGCCGCCGGACAGGTGCTCGAAATGATTTACCTCAAGAAGATACGCGAGGACGCAGGAGCAGCTTACTCGGCAGGCGCAGCCGGCTCTTGCCAATACGGAGGCGATACGCCGTTCACCGCACTCATCGGAATATGCCCGATGGATCCGGCCAAGAGCGACATGGCGCTGAAGATAATGGACGAAGAGGCAAAGAAGCTCTGCACCACTGTTGACGCCGACATGCTCAACAAGGTGAAAGAGGCCATGCTGAAGAAGGCCGACGACGCCGCCAGGACAAACAGCTACTGGCTCAACACCATCGACACGTTCGACGAGTACGGCATCGACACCCACACGACATACAAGGATGTCATCAAGGCCCTCACTCCCGAGAAAGTCGCCAAGGTTGTGAAAGACGTCATCTTCGCAGGCGGCAACAGCGTGAAAGTGATAATGTTGCCTGAAACAGCGGCTAAATAACATCTTTCATTCATCAATAAAAAACGGAACGTCCCCGCAGGCGCTTGGCCTGCGGGGACGTTTTTTCATGCGGCGGCACGCAACGCCGCACGTAAACAATTGAGGCAGAGAGTCTTGCAACGCCTTAAGGTCGACACTGCGATATGCCGTATTCCGCATTATGAAAGACAACATATTGCAACACAAAAGGCGGCCTTTCACAACGCGGAAGACCACCTTTCAGTAAAACCTAACCGGTCATTAGGATTCACCCATATTTCGTGCTGTTGTCAGGCAGATTGTTTTCCGCTTTTGTCGAAGATGTAGCGGGCTACATCGAGAAAAAGCGGAAAACAAGATGACGGCAACAGTGCGGAATACGGATGAACAGCTGACGGATAAACGTAAATGTACGTCAGTTCGGTATAAGAAAAATGTAATCATTCTAAAAACAAATGGCACCATTCAAAACCGTAAGAAGTCTGTGGCATGCCGTCATTCCGGGCTTAGACCCGGAATCCATTATAAAAAACCGCTTTATTCGTAAAATGGTGTTTCCTGGATTCCGGGTCTAAGCCCGGAATGACGGCATGCCACAGACTTCTTACGGTTTTGAATGGATTACTTTTCATTATACCGAACTGATGTATAGTCAAACAAAAATATATTGCGAAAAAACTTAATGGTAACTACTTGAGAACCAGGTATTATTCTGTAAAATCTTTTGCAAACCAATTCTGATTGACTATAAATGTAAGATCGGCGGTCTAATGACCGATCTGGGGTAAATGCGGGCCGTGCCGTCGCGTCACAGCTCGTGAAGCTCCTTCAACTTGGCCGCAACCTTCTCCACCATAACCGTAGAGAGAATTATCCTCCCTTGGCGGTCGATAATGTACATGGAGGGAATCCACTTGATGTTGTAAAGCTTCGAGACGCCGGTTTCCTTCCACTTTCTCAGTTCGCTAAGGTTGAGCCAGTCCATGCCGTTGGCCTCGACGTAGTTAGTCCATTTCGCCTTGTCGTCGTCGAACGAGACGCTGACAAACTTCACCGTCCGCCCGTACTCGGCGTGAAGCTCCTTCAACACGGGCACGTCCTTGCGGCAGTCGGGGCACCACGAAGCCCAGAAGTCGAGCACGACGTAGCCGCCGCGCAACGACGACAGCGTGTGCGGCGTACCGTCAGTTGCGGCAAGGGTGAAGTCAGGGGCCATCGTCCCCGGTTGCAACAAATCCTTGGCATAGCGCGCGTCGGCGTCTTGCGCCGATGCATTCACGGTCAAGGCGACGGCCAAGACCACGAACATCAAAATTCGTCTGATTGTCATAAATTATCTGTTTTAATTGGATTTACGCGGCAAATAAGGCACATGCGGGCGGGACAAGGGCACCGGACGGCATCCATTCCTTAACAAAACGGCGCACATAGCATTAATCCCTAACTCTCCGCCCTTAATTATTTAGCCATCCTCTTATCGGCCCCCCACATCATCTTCTCGCGCAACGTGGAGAAATAACGTTGGCTGCTGCGCTTTACTATCCTTATATTATAAGGAGCCTTGCGTATCGTCAGCCTTGTGCCTTCGGCGCACTTCTCCGACTGTCCGTCGACGGCAATCAGGAAGTTATGGCTGCGGCTCTCCACCGTAAGCGTGACTACCGAATCGTCGGGAATCACTATGGGGCGGACGTTAAGGCTGTGCGGAGCCACCGGCGTAAGGCACAGAGTGCCCGTGCGCGGCACGATTATCGGGCCGCCGTTCGACAGCGAGTAAGCCGTAGAGCCTGTGGGCGTGCTCACGATAAGGCCGTCGGCCTGGTACGTCACAAGGTATTCGCCGTCAACCTCGGCGTGTATGGTTATCATCGAGGCCGTGTCGCGCTTCAGCACGGCTATGTCGTTAAGCGCGCTATCGTGGCCTATGCCGGCCGCGCCGTCGGCCTCCACCCTTATCACCGAGTGCGCCTCGATGGCGTAGTCGCCGTCGTACAGTGAGCCGACGGCGCTCTCTATCTCGCTCGGCACGATGTCGGCGAGGAATCCCAGGCGGCCCATGTTGACGCCGAGGATAGGTATGTCCTTGTCGCCCACGTGCCCCGCGGCCCTGAGCAGCGTGCCGTCGCCGCCGAGCGAGATAACGAAGTCGGCCGTAAAGCCGCCGTCCTCGAACACCTCCGCGCACCCCGGCCCAATCCGGCCTGCGGCGACCAGGAACTCGTAAAACTGCTTCTCGATGCACATGTCGGCACCACGCGCGGCAAGACAGTCCATGATCTTAATAATGTTGGCCGACTTGCGGCTTTGGTAAACGTTTCCGAACAGGGCGAAACTCAACTTGCGCGACACCATAATTTTATCCTTTTAAAATTCTTTTTCAACATGTATTGCTTGGAAATGCCAAACATTTTGTAACTTTGCCGTTGGATAAGGCAAATGCAAAATTACATATTTTGCCCGACAACAAACATTGCAGACATAATAAAATCGTAAAAAATGACAAAATTAAGCGTTAACATCAACAAAGTGGCCACTATCAGGAACGCGCGCGGAGGCAACAACCCCGACGTTACGCAGGCGGCCTTGGATTGTGAGAAGTTTGGCGCGCAAGGCATAACAGTGCATCCCCGTCCCGACGAAAGGCACATCAGATACACCGACGTAAGAGAGATAAGGCCGCTCATAACGACCGAATTCAACATAGAAGGCAACCCGGTCGACAAGTTCACCGACCTGGTGCTCGAGGTCAAGCCGACACAGGTAACGCTCGTGCCCGACGCCGTAGACCAGCTGACGAGCAACCACGGATGGGACACCAAGGCCAACCGCGCGTTCCTCACCGACGTGATAGGCCGCTTCAAGGAGGCGGGCATAAGGACGTCGATATTCGTCGACGCCGTGCCCGAGATGGTGGCCGCGGCCAAGGATTGCGGCACAGACAGGGTGGAACTCTACACCGAGCCTTACGCCTCGGGCTACCCGCTCGACCGCGAAGAGACGATAAAGCCGTTCATTGAGGCGGCCGAAGCGGCGCGCGAAGCCGGCCTCGGCCTCAACGCCGGGCACGACCTCAGCCTCGCGAACCTGCACTACTTCCACCAGAACATTCCTTGGACCGACGAGGTAAGCATAGGCCACGCCTTGATATGCGACGCCCTCTACATGGGACTCCACGCCACGATACAGGCTTACCTGAAATGCCTTGAATGACGCGGGACGGCATACGGCGACATCATTAACAACCAAATAAATCTAATTTGAAAATGGCAAAAGTTTATGAATTCCTGGCAACGGGCTTCGAAGAGGTTGAAGCCCTGATACCTTTAGACATAATGCGCCGCGCAGGCGTTGAGTTTAAGACGGTCAGCGTTACAGGCTCCGCCGTAGTGGAGGGAGCCCACGGCGTGAAAATAGAGGCCGACGTGCTAATCGAGGACGCCGACTTCAGCGACGCAGACCTGCTGATGCTGCCCGGCGGACTGCCCGGAGCCACCAACCTCAACGAGCACGAAGGCGTGAAAAAGGCACTCGTCGAACATAACATCCGCGGCAGGATGATCGGCGCGATATGCGCCGCGCCGATGGTGCTGGGCGGACTCGGCATGCTCGAGGGCAAACGCGCGACATGCTATCCGGGCTTCGAGAAATACCTTGAAGGCGCCGAATACACCAACGAACTGTGCACGGTAGACGGCAACATAACCACGGGCGAAGGCCCTGCGGCGGCGTTCCCCTACGCTTACACCCTGCTCGAAGCCCTTACCGACAGGAGGACGGCCGACACCATAGCCGACGGCATGATGTACAAACACCTCATGCTGAGATGACGCAAGGCACGGGCGCAACCCCTGCCGACAGGCGGACGGCCCGCACGCGCAACCAGCGCCACACACAAACCACATGCGCCACGGCCGCAGCGGACAGCCGGTCGCGGCGCATGCGGTTGAACATGCAACCGCACTTTAAGCCAACCAACAAAGAATATATATGGACTATGCAGTTATAGTAGCCGGAGGCAAAGGGCTGAGAATGGGGTCGAGCGTGCCCAAACAGTTCCTGCCCGTCAACGGCCTGCCCATACTCATGCTCACAATCAAGCGTTTCAGGGAATACGACAACTCGCTCAGGATAATACTCGTACTGCCCAAGGAACAGCACGAATACTGGAACGAGCTGTGCAAGAACTACCATTTCACCGACGCTTACGCCGTAGTCGAAGGCGGCGAAACACGCTTCCATTCGGTAAAGAACGGACTGGCGGCGATACCCGACGACACCGAAGGCGTGGTGGGAGTACACGACGGGGTGCGCCCATTCCCGTCCGTCGACGTGATAAAGGCCTGCTACGACACGGCGAGGACGGCCAAGGCGGTCATCCCGGTAGTGCCGGTGGTTGAGACCTTAAGGCACATAACAGGCGCAGACAAGACCGAGACCGTGGCCAGGGCCGACTACCGGCTGGTGCAAACGCCGCAGACATTCGACATACAACTGCTGAAACGCGCCTACGCGCAGCCCTACCAAGACGGCTTCACCGACGATGCGTCGGTGGTGGAAAGCGCCGGACAGGCGATAACAATGATCGAGGGCAACCGCGAAAACATAAAAATAACCACCCCGTTCGACCTCCGCATCGCGCGGGTGCTTGCCTGACGAGCGGGAAAAAGAACAACGGCGGAGCCGACGGCGGCATCCGTCAGATACGGCAAAGACTACGGCTCCCGGCCGCGAAAGGCCTTAAAGACGACATAAAAACATAACCACGAAAGCGATAATGCTCGACATCCTTGACCAAGACATACAGTTCCTGCCGGGCGTAGGGCCGCGGCGCAAGACCCTGCTCGAGAAAGAACGCGGCATAAGGACGTATGAAGACCTTTTGGAGTATTATCCGTTCAAATACATAGACAGAAGACATATTTACAAGATAAGCGAGCTTACGCCCGACGCGGCCTCGGTGCAGATATGCGCGAGGCTGCTGAGCTGCGAAATGTTCGACATGGGCTTCCACCGCGCAAGGCTCGTAGCGCACGTGTCAGACGGCAGCGGCATAGCCGACCTCGTATGGTTCAAGAAAGCCGAACACATAGCCAAGCACCTGAAGGCAGGCACGCAATACATCGTTTTCGGCAGTCCGACGGTGTTCAACGGACGCTACCAGTTCGCCCACCCCGAGCTGAAACCCATATCGGAAGTGGAGCTGTCGCAGTTGGGACTGCAGCCTTACTACAACACGTCTGAAAAGATGAAGAACTCGGGACTCGACACCTGGGGCATGGACCGGCTTGTCAAGACCCTGCTCGCTACGCTGAAAAAGCCTGTCGGCGAGACGCTTCCGCCTTTCATCACGCAACCGCTGAAGCTCATGCCGAGGGACGAAGCCTTCAGGAAGATACATTCCCCCTCGAAGCCCGACGACATAAAGCAGGCCGAATACAGGCTTAAGTTCGAGGAGCTTTTCTACGTACAGCTCAACATACTGCGCTACGCGAGCGACAACAGGCGGAAATACCGCGGATACATGTTCACGAAAGTCGGCAAGACGTTCAACGACTTTTTCTACAACAACCTGTCTTTCGAACTTACGGGGGCGCAGAAGCGCGTCATCAAGGAGATAAGGAACGACATGCGCTCGGGACGGCAGATGAACCGGCTGCTGCAGGGCGACGTAGGCAGCGGCAAGACCCTTGTGGCCCTTATGTCGATGCTGATAGCGGTAGACAACGGCTACCAGGCGTGCATAATGGCCCCGACGGAAATCCTCGCCGAACAGCATTTCGCCACGATAACCGCATTCCTGCAAGGCATCGGCGTGCGCACGGAACTGCTGACGGGCATAGTGAAGGGCAAGCGGCGGCACGAAGTGCTGGCGGGACTGGCCGGCGGCGGCATAGACATACTCGTAGGCACGCACGCCGTGATTGAATACACGGTGCAGTTCGCCCGCCTCGGCTTCGTAGTAATCGACGAGCAACACCGCTTCGGCGTGGAGCAAAGGGCGAAACTGTGGAAAAAGAGCGAATACCCGCCGCACATCCTGGTCATGACGGCCACGCCCATCCCGCGCACGCTGGCCATGACCATATACGGCGACCTCGACGTAAGCGTCATCGACGAGCTGCCCCCGGGACGCAAACCCGTAGTGACCCTGCACAAGTACGACGACCAGACGACGAGCCTCTACGCCGGCATCAGGCGGCAAATCAACGCGGGGCGGCAGGCCTACATAGTGTTTCCGCTGATAAAGGAAAGCGAGAAAATCGACCTGAAAAACCTCGAGGAGGGCTACGAGACGCTGCGCGAGGCGTTCCCCGAGTTCAAGCTCGGCAAGGTGCACGGCAAGATGAAAGCCGCCGAGAAGGAAGAAGAGATGCGCCGCTTCGTCAGCGGCGAGACCAAGATACTCGTCTCAACGACGGTAATAGAAGTGGGGGTGAACGTGCCCAACGCCACAATCATGGTCATAATCAACGCCGAACGCTTCGGCCTGTCACAGCTCCACCAGCTGCGCGGGCGCGTAGGGCGCGGTGCAGACCAGTCGTTCTGCATACTCGTAAGCAAAAGGAAAATATCCGACGACACGCGCAAGCGGCTCGACATAATGTGCGACACGAACGACGGATTCAGGATAGCCGAGGCCGACCTCAAGCTGCGGGGGCCGGGCGACCTCGAAGGCACGCAGCAAAGCGGCATGATGTTCGACCTTAAAATCGCCGACATAGCCAAGGACGGCCAAATAGTGCAGGCGGCGCGCGACGAGGCCCAAAAGATAATCGACGACGACCCCCTATGCCGCAAGGAAGAATACTCGATGCTCTGGCAAAGGCTCAACGCCCTGCGCAAGAACATGCCCTACTTCGGCGAAATATCATGAGCGCCGAAGTATTTTCCCATTAAACCCATCCGGACAAAAAAACGTATAATCCGCAAAAGGCCACCTTCCACCGTCTAAAAGGCCACCTTTTACGCCGCAAAACGCCGTCTTTTACAGCCTAAGGGACGGCATGTTACAACACGTTGGCTATCAATCCGTTATACAGGCAAACATGTTTCGGCTTTGTTAAAAGGTCAATAAAGTTGTTAAAGTGTAAAACGACATTGAAAAATTTTTATTATCTTTGCAACGTTTTTATGAAAGACGGAAGTTTCATCCTCAGAAAACTTTCCTACCACCGCCCGCGGCACTTGCCCGGGTCGTCATCTTAATCTAGAACAATAAAATTATGCACCTGAAAAGAACGATAAAGACATTAGCAATAACGGCATTCCTCGCAATGGCGGGCACGGCGGTCTCGGCCCAGGACCTGCTGGCAAGGCAAGCGCCGATCGACAAGAAAATGAAAGCAGTGGACACCCTTGCGCTGCGCAACTTAATCAACAAGGAACAAATGGGTTCTCCATCCGCCCAGCTTTACAAAGAATGGAGCAACAAGTACGCACACCGCGCAACAGAACTACCCGACTCTTTCCTAATCAACCTTAAGCACTTCTGCATGCCCACGACGAGCAAAGTGATAACATCGAACTTCGGCCGCCGCTGGGGGCGCATGCACAAGGGCATCGACGTAAAGGTATACATAGGCGACACCATACGCGCGGCGTTCAGCGGCAAGGTGAGAATCGTAAAATACGAAGCAAGGGGCTACGGCAACTACGTCGTGATACGCCACTACAACGGACTTGAGACCATCTACGGCCACATGTCAAAGCACCTTGTGAAAGAAAACCAGATAGTAAAGGCCGGCGACCCGATAGGCCTCGGCGGAAACACCGGCCGCAGCACGGGCTCGCACCTGCACTTCGAGACGCGGCTCTGCGGCGTGGCCCTCAACCCGGCGCTGATGTTCGACTTCAGGAACCAGGACGTCACCGGCGATACGTACATGTTCCACCGCGACACGTATGAGAACGAGTCGCTGTTGGCAAACAAGGCAAGGGGCAAGTCGGCAGGCGACGACGAACCGGAAACGGCCGCGGCAAGCAGCAAAAAGCAGGAAAAACGAGCGTCGGCATCATCGGACGACATACGCTACCACAAGGTTAAGCGCGGCGAGACGCTTAGCTCGATCGCCAAGAAACGCGGCACGACGGTCAACAAGCTGTGCAAGCTCAACCACATAAGCAAGCGCCAGCGCATACGTCCGGGACAGATACTGAGATACTCATAATTGTTAAAGTCATAAATAGATTGCTAAGACGGCTGTCAGCGTGAGTTGGCAGCCGTCTGTCCGTATATAAGACACAAGCAAACCCCAATCGGTCATTAGAGCGTAATGCCTGAAGAAATGCTTGTTTTACATACTTTTCGGCCTGCTTATGCGTTCCTGTCGGCATCTTGCTCCCCGTCCCGTCTCGGCGTAGCCCGCTACGCCGTCGGCGATACGGAAAACAATCTGCCCGACATTAACACATAATCAGACCAAACTCTAATGACCGATTTGGGGTGAACAAATGGGAGGCAGACGCGCATCCGGCCGTCTGCCTCCCATTCGTTCACATTCTTCAATGTCTTGTCAAACCGCCGGCGGTTACCTGCGGCGGTAAACGTCGTCGCGCCCGCGGCGGTCGTTCCACTCGGCGCATGGCCCGCACAGGCGGCCGTTCTCATGGCATCCGTCTACCGTGCAACGCTCCCGGCGGCACGCTCCGCAGTCGTATGCCCCCTCGCAACACCACTCGCTGCGGCGGTACTCACGGCCACTCCGCCCACCGCAGCAACCTCCACGGCTGTCGTAATGCCGGTTGTCGTCGCGGTATCCGCAGTCCTCATGGCAGTATCCATGGCCTGCGTGGTGTCCGTGCCTTACCTCCGTGCGCGGCCTGCGCGGCTCGTCGTTGTCCGTCTGGATGAAAGCCATCGAGCCGAGGCTCACCGCCCCGAGCAGCACTACGCTGATAATGATTTTCTTCATAACGTTTATTACAGCTTATATCGTATGTATGTTACTTTTGCAAATATAGGAAATAACCGCTGGAAATGTAAATATTTTTTGTTATTAAAGCCTAAACGGGCGTTTTTTACCTATCGGAATGGGAAAAGACGAGCCATAAAACTCAGGGGTAAAGGATTCGTCCCACATTACTTCACCAAAGCCCTCACGACGAACCAGGCGTGCATAGCCAGCGTCTGCAACAGGCCGTAATGGCGGCGCATGATGTCGAACCGCTCGAGGAGCGACGCCCGGTGGTACTTAGTAGACTGCCCCTCGCGCTGGTAGCAGGCTACCGTCGCATGCACGTTGACGAGCGGAAGCGACATACTCCCGGCCTCTTTCATCACACGTATGCACCAGTCTACGTCGGCCGAATGGCGGTAGCGCAGGTCGTAAGGCGTGCGCCGGGCTATGTCAGCACGAGCGTAAAACGCCTGGTGGCACACCAGCATGCCGTGGCGGAACGAGCGCCAAGTGAGCCGTTCGGGAGGGGTGAGACGGCGGCGGCGCAGGTAATTGCCGGCGTTGTCCACCAAGTCGGTGTCGCCGTAAAGGACGGCGGGCAGCGGCCCGCCCTGCTCACGGCGCGCGTCGAGGCGCGCTTTGGCGCATATCAGGGAAAGCGTACCGCCGTCGGGGAAGAAGTCGCCCGCGTTCATGAAGCACACATAGTCGCCCGTGGCCATGCCAAGCCCCTTGTTCATGGCATCGTAAAGCCCCTTGTCGGGTTCAGAGACGATCCTCACTTCGTGGCCGTTGCCACCGGCGTCGGACCTGCGCTTGTAGTCCAAGGCAAGCTCCCTTGTGCCGTCGGCCGACGCCCCGTCGACGATGATATGCTCGACGTTGCGGTAATCCTGGCGGAGAACGCTGTCGGCGGTGCGCATGAACACGGCCGCGGCGTTATACGTAACGGTAACTATCGTAAACTTTATCATAGCCTGTAATGCTTGTAGGCGAGGGCCTGGTTGTAAACTTCGATGTACTTCAGCGCCACGCCCTGCTGCGAATAAGAGTTGGCCACCTTGCGCACGGCCTCGCGGCTAAGCGCGGCGTAGTCGGCCTCGGCGAGCGTCCAGCGCATGCCTTCGGCCAAGTCGGCGGCGTCCTTATAGGCCGCCACGTAGCCGTTCTTGCGGTGGTCTATCATTTCGGGTATGCCGCCGACGTTGAACCCTACGCACGGCACGCCGCAGGCCATGGCCTCCATTATGGTGTTGGGCAGGTTCTCCGACAGCGAAGGCATGACGAAAAGGTCGGCGGCGCGGTAGGCGGCCACTATCTTGCGGACGTCGGACAGATAGCCCAACGGATATACGGGCACGTTGAAACTGCCGGCCAGTTCGTCGCCGCATCCGCCCAAAGTCACAACCCCGAGGTTTCCGGCCAGGCCCGGCTGAGTGTCGGCGAGCCTGCGGCAAGCCTCTACGAGGTAGGCCATGCCCTTATTGACGTTCGACACGCGCTGGGCCACGAACAGCACGAGGCGGCGCCCCTCAGGCAGTCCGAGCAGGCGGCGTGCCTCGTCCCTGCCGCCGGGACGGAACGTGCGGACGTCAATGGGATTGGGAATGCTTACCACCTTGCGCCCTTCGAGCAGCCTGCTCCGCCCGGCCTCGCCGGCGAGCCAGCGGCTGCACGTGACGAAAAACACCCTGTTGAACCTTTTCACCATGCGCATCTTGCGCTTCCATACGCTCTTGGCAAGGTCGCCCATAACGCCGTTGCGCGGCAACAGCGGGCACTGCGAACAGCCCGTAGTGGCATACTTGCGGCAACCGAAGGTAAGGTGGCACAGGGCCGTGGCCGGCCACATGTCGTGCATGGTCCATACTACGGGCTTGCCCGAAGCGAGTATCTTGCTTATGCCCCCGAGCGAAAGCATGCCCTGGTTCACCCAGTTAAGATGGATGACGTCGGCCTCCTTAAACTCGCGCGTCTTGGTAATGTCGGTGCCGGCATTGGCGATGTCGATGTCGAAAAGATGCTTACGCGAGAAGCCCGTGTGGCAGAATATGCACCACCGCTCCCATAGGAAGTTCCACTTACCGAGAAGTCCGCCGCCGGCTTCAACCACCGTAAGGTCGTCGGTAACCTTGTCGCGCACAAGCATTTTAGCCTTAACGCCGTTATTGTTCAGCGCTTCCATAATCCGGTTGGCCGCAACGGCGGCTCCGCCGGTGTTTTCGCTCGTGTTTACAATCAGCACACGCATAATAGGTATGGTTTTACTTAAACGGACACAAAAGTAAGACAAATTACGCATTTTTCCAAATTAAAGGGCATTTTAATTACTGTTTGCGCACACAAATTATTGATTTGCATCAAGAAAAGCCATAAAACCGACAAAAACATACCTGAAAGTATTGCGGGAAATGCAAAATCGTCGTATCTTTGCATCGTCAAAAGGTTAATAAATTGTTTAGGTTAGTAAATAGTATTAGTTTAAGGTAAAGTTTTCATGATTATTTAGGATGACAAAGGTCACCGTGAGGTTCCCTTTTGATTCGCAAAA
>CALUIJ010000032.1 GCA_944320675.1 uncultured Prevotella sp. | reverse complement strand
AAGTAAGTATTGTTTGTTTTTTAATGCTGTTACGGCTGATAATGATACGAATGCTGTTGCAACAGGTGGCGTGGTAGATTACACAGACAAATATTATATCCCGGCATACGTGCAATGGCTTCGTGAGGTGGAATTATGCATTAAGTCTGCATCCAAGGTATATGACTTAAGTAAATTATGTGTAATTCGTGTTCATTCTTCATATCTGAGCGACGCCACGGTATTGGCTACAAATTACTTGGTTGATAATTTTAAACCAGGGCAAGACGGTTATTATTCGAACTTAGATATTGCAAAAAGCATAGAAATGTCCCCTTTCATAAGCGACTTGAACAAAATATTGGATGAATACGGTCTTGAAGTTGAAGATGTGTCTTGCGATGGGGTATTTGTTTACATAGATCCGGACGAATTTATAAAGAAAAACAACATATCAAAAACGCTTAAAACGTCACACGACATAATAGACATACCGGTTTGGATTGGTCTCAAGAAACAGGACGATGGACAAGCGGACGAGCCTGCACCATCGGAACAAAAACGGTAAATACAATAATGTCAAAACAGAAATATGGAAATATGGGAGGTGGTGAATTATGAAAACATTTTTATTAACATTGTGTGTCGCGCTTATCCTTGGCATAAGTTGCTCGTCATCTTCAGGTAAAGTTTCCGGAAATACACCGGAGCAAGATACTGTTGTACGTTCTGTTCGTGACAGGTCAGGATGGTATTGTGAGTTTTTTGTCGTTGCGGGACAAGACGCTTCCGTATGAGGCTTTTCGTAACTCAAAATGTAACGGTTCCGCCTCAAATTAATGGAAAAAATCAAGTTTCATATCACTTGTTTTAGCTAATAAAGAACTCATTTGGGTTAAACTTTTCCGATAGTGAGTTTTTCTCCTCTCTTTGAGCTTCTTTGAGGCCTGTTTCCATGTTGTCATTCGTCACGTAGCCAAGTATGCTCCTCGTTCCGACATGGAAACAGTCTCAAAAATAATTCTCAAAACCGAGTTCGGGAAAAGTTTAAATGGGTTCAAACTTTTGTCTTGAAAAATTTGTAACTCTTGATTTTAATTTTTATATTTGCAAATCGCAATTTGAATTTAGGCGTGTCGTTCCAGCGTTATGAACACACTCTTACGGCTTGTTCTTATTTGCAGGAAAACATTAAGCCTTGTTAGTCTTTGTGCGGATTATGGACGCTTTTAAAAGCAGGATTGGTCTTAGTAAATTAAATATTATGAAAATGAAAGTTACTGTTCCAGGTATAGGCAAATATTTCTTTGCGGCGTTTGTTTTCTTTGCGTGCGCGGCATGCATGGTTTCTTGTACGGAGGACGATGACGATGCAGGCGGCATGTCGGATGAAGCCGGTTACGTCGGCGACCCGTTCGACGACGTGCCCGGGGCTTACGTCCTCACCGAAGATACGTGGCCGTCGTCGGCCCTGCCGGGTAAGGGCACGGAGGAATATCCTTATAGGATAAGGAACGCTTCAGACCTGCTTTGCTTCGTCAACATGTCTAATTCAGGCGTTCCGGCCACGGATGAAAACATCAGGTATTCGATGCACATACGCTTGGAGCACGACATCGAGGTCGACGAGGGTTTCAGTTGGGTGCCGATAGGGATTAAGTATGATTCCAGTAAGATGTTTTACGGCGTGTTCGACGGAGCGGGGCACAAGATAACCGGTACGCTCGATACCGAGTTCGTATTGGACGGTTCGCTCGTTTACGGCGGATTCTTCGGCGCAAGCGCGCTGACGGTGAAGAACCTGACAATTGACGCCGACATAGTGGTCGGTTACAGCATAACCGACGGCCGCCAGGGCGGTTCGCTTTGCTTTTGCGTAGGCGGAGTAGCCGCGTTCTTAGCCCAGTCATCATACGGCGGCATGAGCAACTGCCGGTTCACGGGAAGCATAAACGTAGAGAATGAGATACAGGCTGGGGCTTACGCCGTAGGAGGCCTTATAGGCATGGGCGACATGGGGCAGGACGCCATGGATTGTGTTTCCGACGGTGCCTTGAACATCAAGACCTTGGCTGCCGAGAATGTTATGGTAGGCGGAATATGCGGCTGGAGCCGTGGTGAGGGTTCTACAAGCCACGGCGGTTTTACCGGGATTGTCAATAGGACTCCGATTATGATCGGCGATTACCGTTGCGACCGTCTTTACGTAGGCGGAATATACGGCGCGGCTTTTGACGACGTTGACAATGCCGCACGCAACGACAGGATTGTAGGATGCGAAAATTACGGCCCGATCGACATCGTCGGCGGTAGTACGCTCTATCTTGGAAACCCGGGCGCTGAGCCTGACGCTTACACTTATGTGGGCGGAATCGTAGGTTATGCAGCACGTCCCGATTGTTTTGAGTCCAACACCAATTATGCAGGCATAACCGTGAAAGACGTAGAGAGCAACACTTTCGTCGGCGGACTGTGCGGCCATGTCGGCGGTCTGTCGAAATCGTGCGTGAACGAAGGCAGCGTAACCAACGCAAGCGGGTATGGGCGTGCCACCGGAGGTTGCTTCGGCGTAAGCTCGTCGGACGTGTTCGATTGTCGAAACTTGGGTACGGTCTACGGCACTGGATATACGGGCGGCATCGTCGGCGAAGCTGTAAAGGATGGCGTGCATGGTTGTCTTAACTCGGCAGACGTCGACGGGACGAATGCCGTAGGCTTTGAGGAGCAAGGCCGCGATTACGCCGTAGGCGGCATAGCTGGCGCAGCATTGTCGTCGGCCGCTGTCTATTCTTGTTGCGTGAACGATGGTAGGGTGCAAGGCGTAGAGCCGTTGGCTGATACCTATTATTTATATGTCGGAACGGGAAATGTTGACGTCGAGCCGTGCGGCGGTGACCATTCGCAATGGGAATGACGCAATCTTTTTGAAATGATAAACTTCGGAACGCATATTGCCGTATGCTTGCTGTCGGTAGTGCTGCCGTGCGTCGTGGCGTGCATGGGGCGTAATGACGCGGCGCAAACTGTAGGGACGTGTTGCGATACGCTGTCCGCAGGAGGCACTGGCGTATGTGCGGCGGAGCCTCCTGCTGTTTGTGCCGACACGGCGTATTTCGGGCTTGACGGGTGCGCCGGGGATGTTATGGTAGTGTTGTGGCCCGACACGCTGAGGCTTGCCTTCGGCGACACGTTGAACGTAAGGATGCGCAGCTATCTTGACAAGGCCGTCATAACTGGCGATAAATATGGCATAGAGCGGTGGAACGGAAAGGGGTGGGACGTGGTTGATCTGTCCGTGACCAAAGACGGGTTCCTGCGCACGTTTGACGCTATTGGTTGCGAGCTTGGGTTTGGCGACGAACTTACGAAAGTGTTCGGGCTGCATCATAAGGACACGTATGAATATGAGAGTGGTAAGTACCGCATACGTTTTTATTTCACCGTCAGTGGAGGACGCCCGGTAGAGGAAAGTTTCGCCATGGGCTTTTACGTTAAATGAGCTTTTTTATATTCCGCGTGAGGTTCTAAAAAAGTATGTAGACATCTTAAAATAAATTCCATCCGAAGTTTTTCCACGCGCTTTTGTTTGGTTGTTCGGCGTAAATGCCTAATTTTGCGGCTCGTTAAGGATGCGGAAGCGTGTTGACGGTTGTGGCGCATGTCGGAGACTTACATGCCGCTTCCGCTTGCCAAAAGTTGAAAAGTTAGTATTTTATGGAATATCTTCAGTTTATTATTGATTTCATCCTGCACATCGACCAACACATGATTGAGCTTGTGCAGAACTATCATTTGTGGACTTACGCGATTCTGTTCTTGATTATTTTCTGCGAGACGGGGCTTGTCGTTACTCCTTTCCTGCCGGGCGACTCGCTGCTCTTTGTGGCAGGTGCCATAACGGCACAGCCCGACATGCCGCTCGAGATAGGATACCTCGTGCTCATTGTTTTCGTCGCGGCCGTGCTCGGCGACTCATGTAATTACATGATTGGCCATTTTTTCGGTAAGAAACTGTTCAGCAATCCCGATTCAAAGATATTCAAGCAAAGCTCGCTCGACAAGACTCATGAGTATTTCCGCAAGTACGGCGGCAAGACGATAATCCTTGCCCGCTTCATCCCTATCGTGCGCACGTTCGCCCCGTTCGTGGCAGGCATGGGCAAGATGAACTATTATTATTTCATGGTTTACAACCTTACGGGCGCGGCCCTGTGGGTAGGCATATTCTGCTTTGCCGGGTATTTCTTCGGCGACCTGCCTTTCGTGCAGCAAAACCTTAAGCTGCTCCTGCTTGCGATAATCGTAATCTCAGTGATGCCGGCCGTGGTAGAGGTGGTGCGGGCGAAGCTTAAGAAGAAGTAATTGTTGGTTGGTTTTTCTTATTATAGTCAAAAGTAAGTGAATTGCGAATAAATCATTCAAAAGTATTATCTTTGCAGCATGGAACTCCAATTATCGACATCAGAGATGGAAGTTTTACGCAAACTTCAACGGAATTTAGCCGGAA
>CALUIJ010000031.1 GCA_944320675.1 uncultured Prevotella sp. | reverse complement strand
TGACGGTCGTCTTGGACGACGTGCGGAGCATGTACAACGTCGGTTCGGTGTTGCGCTCGTGCGACGCCTTCCGCGTGGAGGCCGTGTGGCTGTGCGGCATCACGGCCGTGCCGCCCCACCCCGAGATACACAAGACGGCGCTCGGGGCCGAGGACAGCGTTGAGTGGCGCTACTTCGAGTCGGCCGCCGAAGCCGTGGCCGAGCTCAAGCGGCGCGGCGTAAGGGTGATGGCCGTGGAGCAGTGCGAAGGCAGCACGATGCTCGACGGGTTCCGCCCCGAGCCGGGCGCGGCCTACGCCGTCGTGTTGGGCAACGAGGTGAAGGGCGTGCGCCAGGACGTGGTCGACGCCTGCGACGGATGCCTTGAGATACCGCAGTTCGGCACGAAGCATTCGCTCAACGTGTCGGTGACGGCAGGCATCGTAGTATGGCACTTCGCGCAAGAAATGTTGAAAAGGTGAAGAGGTGAAGAAGTTTTTTTGCTTCTTCACCTTTTCAACTCTTCACCTCTTCACCTTTTCATTTACTTCTTATATATTTTCACCGAGCCTTGTTCCGTTGATATAATGTATGCCCCTGCAGGCAGGCCGCTTATGTCGAGGCCGTCTTGCGGGTTGTATCCCTTCGACTGCATCATGAGCCCGGCCGGGCTGTACACGCGCACCGGCTCGTTGTCGGCCACGCCCGTGAGTCTCACCGTACCGCCGTCGTACGAGGCCACCTGCATCGTCCCTACGGCCGCGGCGCGTATCCGGCCTACGCCTGTGGCCACGATGGGCGAGTATTCCATTTCGAGCACGTCGTACAGTCCGAGTTCGCCCGTGAACCAGTCGGAGGTGTAGATGGTGTCTGAAACCACGGCGTTTTTCGAGTTGAGATATGCCGTGCCGTCCCATTCGTTCTCAACGGGGAAGAGCGTCTCGGCCGTGGCTATCGACGTGTCGTGCGTGTA
Organism: uncultured Prevotella sp.; assembly: GCA_944320675.1. GTDB lineage: Bacteria > Bacteroidota > Bacteroidia > Bacteroidales > Bacteroidaceae > Prevotella. The sequence goes on along the minus strand of CALUIJ010000031.1, from coordinate 49,911 downwards.
CGTTTCCGACTGTGTTACGTCGTCCTGCGTGTCGCTGTACTTCACCCATTTCACGAGGTTGCCGGCTTCGTCGTATGTGAACGCCTCGCCCCCGGCCGGCATCGGCTCGCCCGTGTAGAAGTCGCCCATGAGGGTTATCTTCTCGATTACGCGGTCCTGGTCGTCGTAAACGTACCTGATGCCGCTCGAGAACGTCATTTCGTCGGTGAAGAATGCCGAGTAGGCCGCTTCCTCGGCCAGGCGGCCTTGTTCGTCGTAGGTGTAGACCATTTCCTCGAACTTGTTGGTGCGCTCCAGGTCCCAGTATGAGTTACGCTTCACGAGGCGGCCGTCTTCGTAGACGTACTCGTACACGCCGCCGAGGCTGAAGTTCACCCTGTCGAAGTCGAGGTTGTAGTTGGTGCGGCTGGCCAGGCGGCCCTGCTCGTCGTAAGTGTAGTGTATCTGCGTGGAGTAGGTGTAGAAGTCGTCGCCGTCGAACTTCTGGTATCCTTTCTCGAGTATCTCGTTGCCGTCGGCGTCGTACTCGTACTTGGTGGTGCAGTCGTACACGTAGCCGTCGCTCTCAGAGTAGTGCGCTGCGCTGTCCAGCCGGCCGTTCTGCTCGTCGTAGATATAGTTGTAGTATTCGGTGGCGTATTTCGATTTCACCGACACGAGCTTGTACTCGTATCCGTCCGCTTTCACGGCCTGTGCCGACATTAACGCCGCTACCAGCGGCAGTAAGATGTAATTCTTTTTCATGATAATTCCTTTTTTATTAAGAGTTAGACATGTTGTTAACGGTGGAATGCCGTTACATTCCGATGCAAATATAGGAATATTTTTTTATAAATGCAAAGAATTTTTGCTAAAAACTTAATTAATTCATAATGCACAATTCATAATGCACAATAGGCTGCGCATGGATTGAAGGTGTGCCTGCCTGCTCCTATGCGCAGCCTATTGTGCATTATGAATTATGAATTAACCCATCCCTTCCCTCAGCACGTCGACGAGTATGGGCTTCATGCCGCCCACGAAGCATTCAACGGCGATGACCATCAGCAGCAGGCCCATCAGGCGCATCATGACGTTGTTGCCCGTCTCGCCGAGCACGCCGACGAGGCGCGTCGAGGCGCGCAGTATGAAGTAGGTAAGGATGTAGATGAAGGCTATCGAGCCCACGAGCACGCCTTTCATCGTTACGGTGTGGGCGTCGCTCATCAGCACGATGGCGTTGGCTATCGCGCCGGGGCCGCAGAGCATGGGTATGCCGAGCGGCGTTATCGATATGTCGTCGGCGTAGGTCTTTATCTCGTTGTCCTTCAGCTTCACGTGGGTGTAGCGCGCCTGCAGCATGTCGTATCCTATCTTGAAGATTATCACGCCGCCGGCTATGCGGAACCCGTTGGTGGATATGCCGAAGAACTTGAAGATGAACTGCCCGGCGAAAGTGAACACGATGAGGATGACGAAGGCGGTGATCGTGGCGCGCTTCACTATCGAGCGGCGTTGCGCGTCGCTAAGGCCCTGGGTCATGGTGAGGAACACGGGCATCGTGCCCAGCGGGTTGGCCAGGGTGAAGATTGACGTAAGGCACAGCAGTGCGTAGGGTAATAATGTATCCATAGTCTTTATTTTTTTGCAAAAATACAAATAAAAGTGAAAAGTGGAAAGTGAATAGTGAAAAATCCAAATGCTGCGTAAAGGTTTCCAAGCATTCGGATTCTTCACCCTCCACTCTTAACTCTTCGCTCCCAAAGGGTTTTCCCTATTGATTTTAGGGCATTTCCTTTGGGTTTGTCAATTATTTTTCGTTCCTTTGCAAGCGTAAAACATATTAAAACGACTATCATCATGAAACGACTTATCACACTCGCGCTCCTCGCCGCGGCCTTCCTGCTGCCCGCGTCGGCGCAAAGCTATTGCAACAGCAGATATTACAGCCACTCGTCGGGCCGCCTCGACTACGGCTACGGCAACCGCGGCGGCGGATGGTATGACACGGGCGAGATGTACTACGGGCTGCGCATAGGCCCGTCGTTCTCAAAAGTGAATTCCGACGACGAGAGCCTCGACGGCGGCAACTGGCAGACGGGGCTCAACATCGCCGTGCTGCTCGGCATACCGCTCACCACGGAAATGCCGCTCTACATCGAGACGGGACTGGCCTACACCGAGAAGGGCGGCAAGAAGAAGGTGACCGACTTCCAGGGCGAGCGCAAGAAGATGACTTACGACCTCAACTACCTTGAGGTGCCGATCGTGCTGAAATACATCTACGACGTCGACGGCCACTTCACCGTGCAGCCCTACTTCGGCGGCTACCTGGCATGCGGCGTGGGCGGCAAGGTGAAGAACTACGAGCAGCGCCAGGCGTTCAGCTCGTTCTCCGACGAGGCCTTCCAGCGGTTCGACGGCGGACTGCGCTTCGGCTGCGGCGTGGGCTACGACATATTCTACCTCGACCTCGCCTTCGACCTCGGCCTGTCGAACATCTGCCACGACATGTTCGACACGTCGCACAACCGCAGCCTGTCGCTCAACTTCGGAGTGAACTTCTAAGGCCGCGCCGCGCCCCGTAACGGGCCGGCCGGCGGCAGCCGTGCGCCCCCGCGCCGCAGACTGCCCGACGCACCCCACACCTTTCACCCCGCAAAAGCAATCCTTTTGCGGGGTGAAAGGTGTTTTTTTATCCGGCTGAAGCACATGTTACGGTTTACGACCCGCACGCCGGCAAGCGCCGGCGGCCGGTTGTAAGCATTTTGCGCCGGAACGCCAAGTTGCCGCAACGCAGGCAACCGCCCGCCGGCCGCGGCGGGTGAAGCGGGCATGGCTGCTGACGGCCCAATGAATTTGACACGCCATTATTGACGGCGGGCTGACGTTTGCATTAACGTCAGTCCGGCATGATGGAAAGTAATCCATCCTAAACCGTAGGAAGTCTGTGGCATACCGTCATTCCGGGCTTAGACCCGGAATCCAGTGTATACAGCCTCGTTATTATAAATGAATGTTTCCTGGATTCCGGGTCTAAGCCCGGAATGACGGTATGCCACAGACTTCCTACGGTTTAGGATGGTGCAATTTGTTTTTAGAATGATTATATTATTCTTATACCGGACTGACGTTACATTATGTTCCTGACGAGAATTAAGAAACGGATTCTAAAACAACACAGAGATTATGGCAACAGTTAAAGTTAAGTTCAGGCCGTCGTCAGTAGGCGGCAAGGAGGGCGCGGTGTATTACCAGGTGATACACAACCGCACGGTGCGCCAGGTGAAGACAAGGTGGCGCCTGCTCGGGGACGAGTGGGACGGGGCCGCCTCGGCCGTGGTGCACGGCCGTGGCGGGAGCGCCGCGCGCCGTGATTACGTAGAGTCGGCGATCGAGGGCGTAAGGTGGGACTTGCGGCGGCTCAGGATTATCGTGGCGCGCTGCGACGGCCGGCCCGGCGGATATACGGCCGACGACGTGGTGGCCGAGTTCGCCCGGGGCGGCGCGGGCCCGTCGCTGCTGCAGTTCATGCAGGCCGTGATAAGCCGCCTGCGCCGCCTCGGGCGCATGCGCACCGCCGAGACCTACTCGTCGGCGCTGAGCAGCTTCATGAAGTTCAGCGGCGGGCGCGACGTGCCGCTCGACGACGTTGACGGCGACCTGGCCGAGCTTTACGAGTCGTGGATGAGGTCGGCCGGCCTCTGCCCCAACACCGTGTCGTTCTACATGCGCATACTCAGGGCCGTCTACAACCGCGCCGTCGTGAAAGGGCTTACGGCCCAGCGCCACCCCTTCGCCCGCGTCTACACCGGCGTCGACAAGACGGTGAAGCGCGCCCTGCCGCTGGCGGCCGTCAGGCGGCTCAAGCAGCTCGACCTCGCGGGGCGCCCGGCCCTCGACTTCGCCCGCGACATGTTCATGTTCAGCTTCTACACGCGCGGCATGTCGTTCGTCGACATGGCCTTCCTGAGGAAGACCGACGTAGCCTGCGGCACGCTCGTATACCGCCGCCGCAAGACGGGGCAGGCGCTCACCGTGAAGTGGGAGAAGTGCATGGCCGACATCGCGGCGAAGTACGGCGGCCGCGCGCCCGGGCCTTACCTGCTGCCTATAATAACCCGGCCCGGCAGCGACGCGCGCCGCCAGTACCGCAACACGATGAACAGCGTCAACAAGGCCCTGAAGCTGGTGGCCGCCGCCGCGGGGATTGAGGCGAGGCTGACCATGTATTGCGCCCGCCACGCCTGGGCGAGCATAGCCAGGAGCAAGAACATACCCTTGGCGGTGATCAGCGAGGGCATGGGCCACGACTCCGAGAAGACCACGCGCATATACCTGGCCTCGCTCGACACGAGCGTCGTCGACCGCGCCAACAGCAAGATAATAAGGTCGTTGTGACGGCCGTGGCGGCGCAACAACTGCGGCCGTAAGATAATATTTCATGAATATCCGCATTTGCCCAATACACTACATCCTATTCTAAGAAGTCTGCTGCATACCGTCATTGCCTTAACGGCGATTTTCAATTCCGGGCCGGGACCCGGAATCCAGAAACCACCTATTCATAACAACCTGAATGTATAAACTGGATTCCGGGTCCCGGCCCGGAATTGAAAATCGCCGTTAAGGCAATGACGGTATGCAGCAGACTTCTTTCAAGAGGGTGAAGGCATTGGGCAAATGCGGATATTCATATAATATTTCACGACATTTTGCGTTAGTTGATTGATGGACGACGCTTCAAAGGGCGAAAACAGTTACGGCCACGTGCTGAAGTACACGGGAATATTCGGCGGCGTGCAGGGTCTCAACATCATCGTTGGCCTTGTGCGCAACAAGCTCGTGGCCCTGCTGCTCGGCCCGGCCGGCATGGGCCTGGCGTCGCTGTTCAACGCCGTGGTCAACTTCATGTCGCAGGCCACGAGCTTGGGAATATCGTTCAGCGCGGTGAGGCACCTGTCGGAGATGGTCGACTCGGGCGACCAGGGCCGCATATCGGCCTTCGTGCGCACCGTAAGGGCGTGGAGCGCCGTGGCCGCCCTGCTGGGCGCCGCGGCGTGCGCGGCGTCGGCCCCGGCCGTGGGCCGCTACGTGTTCGACGGCGACGGCCACGCGCTCGAGATAGCAGCCCTCGCCCCCGTCGTGGCCATGCTCGCCATTACTGGCGGCGAGACGGCCCTGCTGAAGGGCGCGCGGCGGCTGCGCGAGCTGGCCGTCATGCAGATAGGCATCGTGGCGGCGTCGCTCGCCGTGGCCGTGCCGGTGTACTGGTTGCTGGGCATGCGCGGCATCGTGCCGGTGATACTGCTCACGGCGGCCGCCAACATGGCCTTGACGATGAAGTACTCGCTGAGGATGTTCCCCCTCGGCGGGTGGCGGGGCGGACTGCGCGGCCTGCGGCGCGCGCTGGCCGGCGGAGGGGCCATGGTGCGCCTCGGCGTGGCCTTCATAGTGTCGGGCGTGTTCGGCAGCGGCGCCGAGATGGTGGTGAGGTCGTTCCTCAACCACTGCGCCGACCTCGACACCGTAGGCCTGTACAACGCCGGCTTCGTGATGACGGTGACTTATGCCGGGATGGTGTTCTCGGCCATGGAGACCGACTACTTCCCCCGCCTGTCGGCCGTCAACAACGACCCCCGGGCCGTCAACCTGGCCGCCAACCGCCAGATAGAAGTGTCGCTGCTCATCATATCACCCCTGCTTACGTTCATGATAACGGCGCTGCCGCTGCTCGTCCCCCTGCTCTACAGCGGCAAGTTCGCCCCGGTGGTGCCGATGGCCCAGGTGGCCGTGCTGTCGATGTACGCCCGCGCGGCCATGCTGCCTGTGGCTTACATCACGCTGGCCAAGGGCCACTCAAAGGCCTTCATGGCCGTCGAGGGCCTGTCGGCCGCCGGGCTGGTAGGCTTCGTAGTGGCGGGCTTCGACGCCTGGGGGCTGGTAGGCACGGGCGTGGCCGTGCTGCTGTCTAACGTGTTCGACCTCGCCGTGATAATAGTCTACGCCGGCCTGCGCTACCGCTTCCGCCTGTCGCGCCAGGTAGTGGCCTGCGCCGCGGCGCAAGTGCCGTTGGGCGTGGCGGCTTACGCTGCGACGTTCGCCGGCGGAGCGTGGGCGCGCGTGGCGCTCGGGGCGGCGGCCACGCTGCTTAGCGCCGCCGTATCGGCCTACGTGATATATAAGAAGACAGACTTGTGGGAAAAAATCGTTTCAAGGGTGAAAAGGTGAAAGGGTGAAAAAGGTATAAAGGTAAAAAAGTAAAAAGGTGAAAGGGTGAAGGCTTCAGCCTATTTGAAACCTTCACCCTCTTTTTACATTTATGCTTCTAATTTGTTATGTCCCTACAAGGGGTGTTTTCAGATGTTTGTAAAAAATAATTCTTATACCGAACTGACGTATGTTTATGCTTCCGCAAAAAAATCAGAAGCCTCCCGTCACTTCGTCGTAAACGCCGAGCACGCTTTGGGCTACGTTGTTGTTCTCGAAGCGCGAAATGTATTGCAGCCCCTCGGCTATGCGCTCGTCGCGCCCCGGCGCCCCCTTCAGCGTCAGCTTTATGGCGTGCGCCATGGCGTAAACGTCGTCGGGGTCGACGTAGAGTGTGGCGTTGCCTCCGGCCTCCTCGAGGCAGCTGCCCGTGCACGCCACGACGGGCAGGCCGCTCTGTATGGCCTCGATTACGGGCAGGCCGAAGCCCTCGTAGCGCGATGGGTAGACGCAGGCCTCGGCCATCTGGTATATGGCCGGCATGTCGTCGGCCGGCACGTCGTGCAGGAAGAGCACGCGGCCGTTCAGCCCGGCGGCCGCCACGTATCTCTTCACCCTCTCGGCATACGGCGTGGGCTTGCCCACGACTACGAGGCTTATCTCTGGGGGCAGCAGGCGCAGCGCCTTAACGGCCAGCAGCACGTTCTTGCGCTCCTCCACCGTGCCCACGCTGACCACGTAGCGTTCGGGCAGCATGTAGTCGGTGTGCACCTCCTGCATCTTCTTCTCGCCCTCGGGCAGTTTGTAGTAAGAGCCGCAGCTCTGGTAGATTACGTCGATCTTGTCGGCCGGCACGTCGCCGTAGAGCATCACGTCGCGCTTGGTGCACTCGCTGGTGGCTATTATGCGGTCGGCCTCGCCGCACGTCTTGCGGAATTTCCATGCCATTACCTTCCTCTCCAGCCAGCCGTAGTATTCGGGATGGCGCATGAAGACGAGGTCGTGTATGGTCACCACGGTGCGTATGCCGGCCTCCCTTATGCCTATGGGCAGTTCGCCCGACAGTCCGTGGTAGAGCTTCACGCCGTCGCGCACGAGGTCCTTCACTACGCCCTGCATGCGCCACAGGGCCTGCGCCAGCCGCCCGTTGTATCCGCCCTGGTAGACGAAGCGCATGTGGCTGTTCTCGGTGACGAGCCGCCTGAGGGCGCCGTTGCCGCGGTCGGGCGCGTAGAGGTTGAGCGTGGTGCCGGCCGGCACCACCCGCCCGATGTCGTTGACGAGCGTCCTCGCGTAGTTGCCTATTCCTGCGATGTCGTCGACAATGCTTTTAGCGTCGTATCCTATTGTCATTTTTTTCTTTTTTTAATGGGAGAGCTGGGAGTTTTGGGAGGACTGGGAGGGATGGGAACAGGTGTGGCACAGCCGCACGCTTTTCACCCTTTTACTTTTTCACCCTTTCACCCTTTTACTTTTTCACCTTTTTACTTTTTTACCTTTTTACCCTTTCATCTTTCTCGCCTTTCCACCTGTCGTGGCTCCAGAGGTAGAAGCGCGGGTCGCGGCGGATGGTCTGTTCGAGCAAGGCGAAGAATCTCCGTGTTATTTCATGCTCCGGCAGCGACTCGGGGTCGGCCGTTATCTGTTTGAACGTGTATATGTATTTGCCGCGCGCCGGGCGTTCCATGTCGACGTAGAACACGGTGTCGCCCATGTTCCTCATTATGCGCTCGGCCCCGGTGAACACGGGCGTGTCGTGGCCTAGGAACGGCAGGCTGAGGTGCGTGGCCTGGTTCTTCGGGCGCTGGTCGGCTATGTAGCCGAAGATGCTCAGCAGGCCCTGCTCCCTGAACGACACGAGGTAGCGCAGCACGTCCTGCTTGGGCACGCACACGCCGCCCATGTTCTGGCGTATCTTGATGAAGAGGTGGTCGAACAGCTTGCACGTCTTCGGCGTGTAGACAAGGCCGATGACGGCCTCCTTGTGGTTGTCGAGCGCGAGGCCTATGGCCGATAGCAGCTCCCAGTTGCAGTAGTGGCCGAGGATGGCGGCGCAGGGCCTGCCGCGGTCGAAGCTCGCCTCGATGGCCTCGGTGCCGCGGAACTCCACGTGGCGCATCAGTTCGCCGCGCGACACGGTCATCAGCTTAAGCGTCTCCACGTAGTAGTCGCACAGCCAGCGGTAGAAGCTGCGCTCGACGCGCTCCAGCTCGCCGGCGCCGGCGCCGGGCAGCGACGTGGCGAGGTTGCGCCTTACGATGCCGCGGCGGTAGCGCACGGCGTGGTAGAGTATTGGGTACAGCAAGTCGGACAAGGCGTAAAGCGCCCTGTAAGGTAAGAGCGACGTAAGGTAGAACGCCGCGTATGCCAGTGCTTGCAGTAGGTTGGTCATTGCTTTCTTTTAATGGGAGGACTGGGAGGGATGGGAGAGCTGGGAGGGATGGGAATATGGGTGGCGTTGCTGCAAAGTCTCTTCACTCTTCGTTCTTCACTCTTCACTTTTTCACTTTTTCCTCACAGGCTCTGCATGTCGTTGAGCTTCTTGTAGTAGCCGTTCTTGGCGAGCAGCTCGTCGTGCGTGCCGCGCTCCACTATCCGCCCCTCGTGGATTACGCATATCTCGTCGGCGTTCTTGATGGTCGACAGGCGGTGGGCTATGGCCACGGTGGTGCGCGTCTTCATGAGGTGTTCAAGAGCCTGCTGCACGAGCCGCTCGCTCTCGGTGTCGAGGGCCGAGGTGGCCTCGTCGAGGATTAGTATCGGCGGGTTCTTCAGTATGGCGCGGGCTATGCTGACGCGTTGCCGCTGCCCGCCCGAGAGGCGGCCGCCGCGGTCGCCTATGTTGGTGTCGTAGCCGTGCTCCGACTCCATGATGAACTCGTGGGCGTTGGCTATCTTGGCGGCGGCCTCTATCTGCTCCTGCGTGGCGTTGTCCACGCCGAAGGCTATGTTGTTACGGAACGAGTCGTTGAAGAGTATGGCCTCCTGGTTCACGTTGCCGATGAGCCGGCGCAGGTCGTGTATGGCCATGTCTTTGACGTTAACCCCGTCGATGAGCACCTCGCCCTCCTGCACGTCGTAGTAGCGCGGTATCAGGTCGACGAGCGTCGACTTGCCGCCGCCGCTCTGGCCCACTATGGCCACGGTCTTGCCCTTCTCTATGGTCAGGTTGACGTGGCGCAGCACCCATTTCTCGCCGTAGCGGAACGACACGTCGCGGAACTCTATCTTCTCCCTGAAGCCGTCAATGCGCACGGGGTCCTTGCGCTCCCTTATCGTGTTCTCGGCCCTGAGTATCTTGTCGATGCGCTCCATCGAGGCCAGGCCCTTGGGTATGTTGTAGCCAGCCTTTGAGAACTCTTTCAGGGGGTTGATTATGCTGTAGAGTATCGCCATGTAGTAGATGAACGTCGGGCCGCTAAGGCTTTTGCCGCCGAGCACGAGCATGCCGCCGAACCAGAGCACGATGACTATCATCAGCGTGCCGAGGAACTCGCTCATCGGGTGGGCCATCTGCTGGCGCGTGTTCACGCGGCGTATGTTGTCGCGGTACTCCGAGTTTATCTTGTCAAACCTACGGTTCATCTTCTCCTCGGCGCAGAAGGCCTTGATTATGCGCAGTCCGCCGAGCGTCTCCTCCACCTGGCTCATCGTGTCGCTCCACAGCGCCTGCGCCTTTATCGACTTCTGCTTAAGCTTGCGTCCCACCATGCCCATCACCCATCCCATCAGCGGCACGAACACTATGGTGAACAGCGTGAGCTGCCAGCTCACTATGAGCATCGTCGTGAAGTAGAACACGATGAATATCGGATTCTTGAACAGCATGTCGAGGCTCGACATTATCGAGCCTTCCACCTCCTGCACGTCGCCGCTCATGCGCGCTATGATGTCGCCCTTGCGCTCCTCCGAGAAGAAGCCTAAGGGCAGCGACGTTATCTTGCGGTAGAGCTGGTTGCGGATGTCGCGCACCACGCCCGTGCGCAGCGGTATTATCGAGGCCGACGAGAGGAAGTAGGCCCCGGTCTTAAGCAGCGTGGCGAACGCCAGGAACAGGCCGACCACGAGCAGCGTGTTGGCCTGGCCGAGCTCGCCCACCATCAGGCCTACGTAGTAGGAAGCGTTGTTCATCAGCACTTCCTTGGCGTTGTCCCAGTCCCACGGCATAAGGGCGGTGACGGCCGTGGCCTCGCCCGTCTTGAATATTATCTGGAGTATGGGCACTATGGCCATGAACGAGAATATGTTGAGCACGGCCGAGAGCATGTTGAACGCTATCGTCATGGCCAGGTATTTCTTGTACGGCGGCACGAAGCGGCGCAGCACTTGCAGGAATTCTTTCATCTTTCTTCTTATTTATGCGCTGACGTCCACACCGTTGTCGAACAGGTACTCCGGCGCTATGTCGGCGCCGTTGGCCCAAAACACAGTGCCGTCGAGCCCGAACTGCACGAACTTGTCCTTGTCCTTAAGCTCCTCGTAAGCCGGGTAAGCCAGCAACGGCGCAAGGTCGATTCTCTTCACCTTGCCGTTGTTGAACGTGCAGACCAGCACGTAGCCGCCGGCGTATTCCACGTTGGTTACGTTGAGTATCATTCCTGTATAGTGTGGTGTTACGCCTGCAAAGATAATGCAAACCGAGCGAAGTGCAAAATAAAAGGGAGTGAAACGGACTTTTATTTTCAATATCCACAATTTACCTAATTCCATCCTCATCCAAGCAACAAGGCATACCGTCATTCCGGGCTTAGACCCGGAATCCAGTATACAAACATGAAATACTTGGCTGCTTACACTGGATTCCGGGTCTAAGCCCGGAATGACGGTATGCCTTGTTGCTTGGATGAGGATGGAATATTAAGTGGAATTGGGTAAATTGCGGATATTCAACTTTTATGTTCAATTCCGAGGCGCGGCTTGCCGTATGTAAAGAGCAAGCGTCCCCTGCGCCTGGTAGGCGTAGGGGACGCAAGATTGGCCGTATGGCGGCGTGCGGCTCAGTATATCTTCTCGAACACTTCGCCGTCCTTGGTCACGAGGTCGCCGTTCTTGTATGTGAACGTTACGTCGATGTTGCCCTCGTCTACGCTGCCGTCGTCCCACGCTCCGGCTTTATAGCCTTTGCACGTCACCTTGTCGCCTTTGAACTTATATGTGAAGTAGCCCTGGTGGATTGACACGTTGCTCTCCATGCGGTATTCGCCGGTGCCGTCCTTGTAGAACGTGTAGTAGCGGTAGACGCGGTTCTGGTGGTTGTTGCAGTACGTGCCGCAGAAGCCTACCGGTATGCTGTCGCCCTCGTCGTCGTCCGAGCATGCCTGCACGGTGAACGCCGCGAGCACGGCGAACGCTACGAGCATCGCCGTTTTCATGTAGTCGATGAGTGATTTCTTCATGATGTTACAGTTTTTATTTGGTTAATTATTACCTCAGCCTCTTGCCGCGCTTGCCGAAGGTGTGGGTGAAGCCGAGCGTTACGAACGGGCGGCAGAGGCTCTTGCCGGCGGTGGATATGTATGTATCATGTTCGGCACTGTACCCCTTTTGCGCCTTGATGCCGGTGGCGAACGTGTAGCCGCCCTTAAGTTCGAGGTAAGAGTTCTTCGTCGTGCGCAGCGACCAGCCTATGGCGGGGCTTACGAACGGACGGACTTTCGACGGCTCGTCAACCATGTCGTCGTAACCTTGCACCATTTCATCGTCGAACGAGTACATGCCCACGCCTGCGTCGACCGAAACGAACGGCGAGAAGCGGCGGTTGGTTATGCGGTAGACGCCGCGCGCGAACACGTTCAGGGCGGTAACGCCGCCGTAGTAGGCGTAATAGCGCTCGTTATATTCGCCGCTTTTACTGCCCGGGGTGATTACTTGTATGTCCTCGCCCTCCGAGTCATAACCGCCGTAAGTATTCCCGGCTTCAAACGGATAAAACTTCTCGCAGCCTAAGCCGCCGCCCACGCTGAAGTGCGGATTCAGCTTGTACGTGCATACGAGGTTGGCCTTATATCCAAATACGTTGTGTGGGTCATTGTTGAAGTTCGTGCCGCCCTCGAGTGTGAACTGCAGGCCCTTGTCGCGCGTGGGCACTTTCTCGCGCTTCGGCCCGAGCTTCACCTTGTTGGGGTTCTTGTGGAAGTTCAGCCCGGCCTTCACGGTGAAGTAGCCTCCGCCGCCGCCGCCCTTGGTGCCGAAGCCGTGGGTGTAGCCGGCCGAGAGCAGGAAGTCGGTGGTCTTGCTTACGGGCAGCTGCACGCCGGGCATTATCTCCATCATTACGAAGTCGGGCATCGAGTAGCCCTCGGTCTCCACCTCGTAACCGCCGTAGTCCACCTTGCCGCCCTTAACGTCTTCGGCCGTGTTGAGCAGGTAGCCGAGGCGCACGGTTATGATGGGCTTGATTTGGGTGGACTGCAGGGGGAACATCAGCTTGGCGTCGGCCGTGATGGGTATCATGGGCTTCGAGCCTTCCTCCGTGCCTATCCACGCGCCCGTGCCGAGGCCCACGTAGAGGTTGGGGTGGAACTGCTTGCCCAAGCCTATTTCCACCGGTATCGACCCCATGTCCTTGAAGTCGCCCACGCCGGCGTGGTAGCCGGTTGATATGTTGAAGTCGAGGCCCTTGTGGCGGCCGTCGTTGCTGTACTTCTGCGTGCCGCCGTTGTCTTGGGCGTATGCTCCTGCCGCCATGCAGAGGGCGAGGAGCAGGGTGTATGGTCTGTTATGTCTCATTGTGATTTTACATTTTAATTGGTTGTGATGTAATGGTGGTTAATCGCGCGAGTCGTTTACCTCAAAAGTAAACATGGTTCCGTTAAAATTTTCACCTGTCGGCAGTGTCCAATGAGGAATAACATTGACGCTCTCAACGAAATGTCCCCATGTTGTGTCGCCATATTCCACAACCTGCTCGCCTGTCACGGTGTGTCGCCCTGGTGTAATGGATATGTCGGTAATATAAATATGATCATGGAAAACATAGTCTTTCAACGGATCTCCGGGGATTTGGTTAAACGTGAATTTTTGATTTAATGTAACGTATATGCCAGGCTCTTTCATCATTTCGGCAATCTCGGCCTCGGTCAGGTTAGTGCTTATCTCATACGTTACAGCCACCTTATAGTGATGCCTTTCGTATGTTCCGCTTTCAGATGTGACATATCCGTCATCAAAAACTCTTTCCACCTTGGCTTCGATTACGTTGAAGTTTATCGCTCCCTGCCTTGACTGCTGGCTTACGGCGAATGCCGTTGTCTTGACTCCTGCCACGCCGCCCGCCGGCTCGGTCGTGCCTGCCGTTACCTGCACCATGCCCGTACGGGCTTCGTAGTCGCTGTTCTCGCCGGCGGTGACGCTTACCGTGCCCGGGCCGCTGCCCGATGTTTTGTCTGCGGTCATCCATTCGGGCACGGTCACCGTCCAATCCGTGTTTGCGTCTACGCTTACGGTGAACGTGCCGCCGTCGTAGGGTAGCATTTCCTCCTGCGAGCACGAGGCTTCGAGCGAAACTATTTTCCACGGATCAAGGTCCTCGTCGCACGAGGCGAAGCCGCCTGCCGCCACGAGCGCGCACAGTGCGGCCACGGCTGTGTGGGTCAGGTTTTTCCTCTTAATGTAGTTTTTCATTGTGTTTTGTCGTTGCGGCGCCGGCCCCCTTGTCGCCAAGTGATAATATTAGTGTTAAGTCCGCATACAAAAAAACGTGGAGCCGTGCCTGTTGCCCGTTCCACGATCCGAAGGCTCTCGCATTGCCCAGTTTGTCGGAACGAGCAACGCTGAAAGCCACACGCCGATGTCAACATATACGTATACCCTACGTGCCCGCCGTCTTCACGCCATGTAAAGTCGGCAAGGCACAATGCGGGCTGTGCATTAACATCCCCAGGGGCGTTCCCGTTGCCTTGTCCTTGACAAACTTTTGTGAACTTGCGAGATTCCCGGATCGTCAAGACCAAAGCGCCAGTAAACGCCTTTGTGTATGAAAACGTCCCGCCCGCCGCCTCTTCAGGCGCACCCGGAGCGCGCCCGCGGCGTGGGGAGACATTGCAAATATAGTGATTTTCCGCCAAACGCGCGGCTTTTTTACTGATTTTTTTTACAAAAAGAATAATTATTTTTTAATAATGTTTATTTATGGTTTACACTTCCGCCCGTTTTTCCGTTCCGACGGAACAGAGGTTGTGCGGTTGTTTACGGTTATAAGCTTGTTTACGGTTATGGGGTTGTGCGGTTATGGGGTTGTTTACGGTCATACGGTTGTAAAGTTTTACCTTATGACCGTAAAACCTTAATGAATATCCGCAATCGGCCTAATACTTGCTTGCACCCTCTTCTAAGAAGTCGGCAGCATACCGTCATTCCGGGCCGGGACCCGGAATCCAGAAAAAAACCTCTTACCAACACAATTTGGTTGCATACATTGGATTCCGGGTCCCGGCCCGGAATGACGGTATGCTGCCGACTTCTTAGAAGAGGATGCAAGTCGTCATTGCCTTAACGGCGATTGTCAATTCCGGGCTGAAACACAGGATGACGGTATGCTGCCGACTTCTTAGAAGGGATGCAAGTCGTCATTGCCTTAACGGCGATTTTCAATTCCGGGCTGAAACACAGGATGACGGTATGCTGCCGACTTCTTAGAAGAGAATGCAAGTCGTCGTTGCCTTAACGGCGATTTTCAATTCCGGGCTGAAACACAGGATGACGGTATGCTGCCGACTTCTTAGAAGAGGATGCAAGTCGTCGTTGCCTTAACGGCGATTTTCAATTCCGGGCTGAAACACAGAATGACGGTATGCCACGGACTTATTACGGTTTTGAATGATTATATTCTTCATATACCGAACTGACGTTAAACCTTATATATAAACAGCAACCTTCCATGGGGCGGAAGACGGCGTTCTACGAGGCGTAAGGTAACGTTTTGACACGCCGTTGATAAGAGGTGGAAAAGTGTGGAAAAAAGTGTGGACAATCGTGTTGACAACATGAGGATTGTCAACAGACGGGACGTGACGGGCGGGGCGCATGTGGATATGAACAGGGTTGTGAAAGGATTTTAAACAAGTTTTCAACGGTTTCATGACGGAAAAAGATATAAACTTATTAATTTTGCACGGTCGGCCGCTATTGTTGACAAGCGGCGTTAACGCCTGACAGTCAGGCCGAAGATGTTAAACGCAAGTGTTGACAACCGGCAGTATTGTGTTGATAACTTAACGGCAAAGGATTCAGGCCGGAAGTTTTGCACATATCAACGGCATATCATAAGGGAACATTCTTTTTTTCAGGAAAAGAAGAAAGGGATAAATATAATAATGTCAGCAGACAAGTGACGAGCAGACAAGTGACGAGCAGACAAGTGACGAGCAGACAAGTGACGAGCAGACAAGTGACGAGCAGACAAGTGACGAGCAGACAAGTTGTTAGCAAACGAGTGACAAGTGAACAAGCAGACGATTATGAGCAGACGAGTGACGAGTAGAAAGGTGGCAAGCAAACGAGTGACGGGCAACAAGGCAAATCTCCTTGTCTGCTTGTCTGCTCGTCACTTGTCTGCTGAAAAGCTTGTCTGCTTTAAAAAAATATAGGCAATGAAAGAGGAATGGAAAGTTAAGGGCTGCATCGACGAGCCCGCGCCCGAGGGCGTTGACCTCGCGGCTGAGATACGCAGGATGTGCGGCGAGAAGCGCGCCGTAGTGATGGCTCATTATTATACCGACGGGGTCGTGCAGGACGTGGCCGACTTCATAGGCGACTCGTTGGCGTTGGCGCGCAAGGCGGCCGAGACCGACGCCGAGGTGATAGTGATGTGCGGCGTGCACTTCATGGCCGAGACGTGCAAGCTGCTGTGCCCCGGCAAGACGGTGCTGTGCCCCGACCTTAACGCGGGGTGCTCGCTGGCCGACTCGTGCCGGGCGGAGGACTTGGCGCGGTTTAAGAAGGAGCACGAGGGCTACACCGTGGTGAGCTACGTCAACACGACGGCGGCCGTCAAGGCGCTTACCGACGTCGTAGTGACGAGCGGCAACGCCGAGCGGATAATACGCCGGCTGCCGGAGGACGAGAAGATAATCTTCGGCCCCGACCGCCACTTGGGCGACTACGTCAACGCCGTGACGGGCCGCCGCATGCTGCTGTGGCAGGGCGGATGCCACGTGCACGGCCGCTTCTCGGCCGAGGCCGTAAGGCGGCTTAAGGCGGCGCGGCCTGAGGCCGTGGTGATGGCCCACCTTGAGTGCGCGGCCGACGTGCTGGCCCTGGCCGACGTTAAGGGCTCTACGGCCGTGATGCTGAAGTACGCCGAGGAGCATCCCGGCCGTGCGTACATCGTGGCCACCGAGGCCGGCATACTGCACGAGATGCGCAAGCGGTGCCCCTCGACGGAGTTCATACCCGTGCCGCCCGAGGGCGGCGGCTCGTGCAACGTGTGCGAGTATATGAAGCTCAACACGCTGCTTAAGGTCTACAACACGCTTAAGTACGGGTGGCCCGCCGTGAGCGTGCCCGACGACATAGCCCGCGAGGCCGTCAAGCCGATCAAGAGGATGCTGGAGCTTTCTTAATGCATAATTCATAATGCATAATAGGAAAATCCGCATTTAGCCAAATGATTCCATCCACTATTAAGCAGTCTGTGGATGGATTACTTTTCATTATACCGAACTGACGTAAGGTTTTACGGTTGTTTACGGTTATAAGGTTTTACGGTTACTTAAATAAATTAATATGAATATCCGCATTTGCCCAATGCCTTCACCCTCTTGAAAGAAGTCGTCAGCATACCGTCATTCCGGGCCGGGACCCGGAATCCAGTTTATACATTCAGTCTGTTATGAATAGGTGGTTTCTGGATTCCGGGTCCCGGCCCGGAATGACGGTATGCAACAGACTTCTTAGAATAGGATGTAGTGTATTGGGCAAATGCGGATATTCATTAATTTAATGAATGTCTGCAATCTTACAATCTTACTACAGTACAACCAATAACCCGACAACCCATGGCCATAAACAACCGTAAAACCTTAAAACCCCATAACCAATGAAGATATTATTATTCGGCGATTACAGTTTTGTCCACCTTACCTTGAAACGAGGTCTTGAGGAACTCGGCCACGACGTTTTGTTGGTTTCCGACGGCGAAGGCCGCAGGAACACTCCGCGCGACGTCGACGTGTGCCGCGACGCGCGGTACGGCAAGCTCGGCGGGCTGAGGGTGGTGTGGAACCTGCTGCGCAACGTGCGCAAGCTGTGCGGCAACGACGTCGTGATAGTGCACAGTTACAAGGCCGTGCCGCTGAGGTGCTGGCTCAACGCGCTGCTGCTGCGTTTCCTTAAGAGGCACAACCGCCTGCTGGCCTTGGGCGTTTATTATGACGACCCCCAGGTGCTCGGCATGCAGCTTAAGGGCGTGCCGCGCTATTCCGAGCTGTATTGGGGCGGCAGGGTGCGCAACATGGACGAGAACCGCGAGCGCCTCGGGTGGCACAGTGCGGCCGAGTGCGTGAAGTGCTGGCGCGCGGCCGCTGCCATGGCCGACGCCATACTGCCCTGCCTTTACGAGTATTGGCTGCCTTACGCCGGCAGCCCTTTCCGCGGCAAGCTGCGCTACGTGCCGCTGCCGATGGTGATACCCGGCGGGGCGCGCGTCAAGGGCGCGGGCGGGCGTATAAAGGTGCTCGTGGGCGTGCAGAGCCGGCGCGAGTACCTTAAGGGCGCGCGCAAGATAGCCCGGATGGTTGAGGAGGTTGACCGCCGCCACCCCGGCCGGCTCGACGTGAAGTATGTCGAGGACGTGCCCTACGGCGAGTATTGCGCCATGCTTGAGGAATGCGACGTGCAGGTGGACCAGTTTTACAGCTTCACGCCGTCGATGAACTCGCTTGCGGCCATGGCCCGCGGCACGGTGGTGATAGGCGGCGGCGAGGAGGAGTTTTACCGGTTCATCGGCGAGGACGTGCTCAGGCCGATAATCAACGTTAGTCCCGAACTGAGCTTCGAGGAGAACGTGGCCGTGCTTGAGCGCGCCTTGCTCACCGAGGGCAACGTCGGGAAGTTGTCGCGCCAGAGCATAGAGTTCGTAAGGAAATACCATGATTACAGGCATGTGGCGGAGAAATACGTTGAGGAGCTGAAAGGTAAAGCTGAAAAGGTAAAAAAGTAAAAAGGTAAAAAAGTAAAACCACGGCGATTGGATTTTTCACCTTTTTACTTAATGAATATCCGCAATCGGCCAAATACTTACTTGCATCCTCTTTTAAGAAGTCGGCTGCATACCGTCATTCCGGGCCGGGACCCGGAATCCAGGAAACACACTTTCGTCAACAGCTTAGTTGCATACACTGGATTCCGGGTCTAAGCCCGGAATGACGGTATGCTGCCGACTTCTTAAAAGAGGATGCAAGTAAGTATTTGGCCGATTGCGGATATTCATTTAATATTTATTCTCATCCAACCGATTTGCGGATGAACCGTCTTCCGCGCGCGGTCCGTGGTTGTCGTGGTGCCATACGCCCAAGGCTGAGGCCGGCCGTGCGCTTGTTGGCGTTCACGGGTGTGCCGTCAGCCGCCTGAAAACGTTTGCAACGGAAAAAGTTTTGTAAAAAACATATACTAATCTGTGAAAAATTTGGACGGTAATGGTTTTTGGATTACTTTTGCACTCTCTTACATACATTATATTATAGGACATGAAGATACAACACCTCTTGCTCTGTGCGGCCGTCTGCTCCTTGACGTCGTGTTTCAAGGAAGAGCCGCTCAACGCCGAGTGCGACATCGAGCAGGCTTACGTACACACGGACGATCCTACGGACATATTCTTCGCGGCGAGCGACACGCTCGTCAACGTGCTGTCTGACGCCACCGAGGTGGTTTTCGAGATAAAGGAAGGCGCCGACGTTTCGGCCATGGCCCCAGTGTTCAACATCACCGAGGGCGCGACCGTCGAACCGGCGAGCGGCTCGACGCACGACTTCAGCAACGGCAAGGCCGTGGCCTATACCGTAACGTCGCAAGACGGACGGTGGAAGAAGACGTACAACGTATCGTTCAAGGCCGTCTATCCGGTCAGCGAATACGACTTCGAGAACTATTACCTCGTAAAAGGCCCCAACCGCGGTGAGATATACGAGTGGAGCGACCTTGCCGCCGACGGCTCTCCGCTCAACAACTGGGCCACCGGCAACCCCGGGTTCAACATCAGCATGGGCAGCGCCGCCCCCGACGAATATCCTACGACCCCGGTCGAGGGGCACAGCGGCATGGGCGTTAAGCTTGAGACAAAGGATACGGGCATATTCGGATTCTCGATGAGTATGGGCATAGCCGCCGGCAACCTGTTCATCGGCGAGTTCGACGTGCAGCCGGCCATATCCGGCGGACAGGCCGGGGCCATGAAGGCCACGCTCTTCGGCCGTCCGTTCGACAGGCAACCGCTGCTGTTCACCGGTTGGTATAAGTACAAGTCGGGCGGCGTGTGCGTAGACGGCAGGAAGCAGGAGATACCCGGCACTTACGACCAGGGCGACATCTACGCCGTGCTCTACCGCAACCACGACGACGAGGGCAACGCCTTCGTGCTCCACGGCGACGACGTGCTGACAAGTCCGCAGATAGTGGCGATAGCCCGCGTGCCCGAGGTCACGGACGTTGACGAGTGGACGGAGTTCAACGTCAACTTTGAATACAGCGAGGAAATCGACCGCCGGCTGCTCGCCGACCGCGGCTACAACCTCGCCGTAGTGTTCACCTCGAGCATCGAGGGAGCGTCGTTCAAGGGAGCCATCGGCAGCACGCTCCACATAGACGAAGTAAAAGTAATTTGCGCTGAAACAACTGAATAGCCATGAGGAAAACCATATTTACAGCGATATTTGCCGCCGTAGCGGCAGTGCAGGCCGGAGCGTCGTCGTTCCACCTGTTCGACAACATGACCTACTACCTCCGCTTCGGCTACGGCATAGGCGGCACCGCCCCCATGGGCATGCCGGCCACGATAAGGAGCATGGACAGCTTCAAGCCGACGGCCAACTTCACCCTCGGCCTCGGCCTGCACCGCGCCATAACCGGGCACTGGGGCTTGTCCTCGGGCCTTTATCTCGAAAACAAGGGAATGGACGTCGACGCCACCGTTAAGAATTACCGCATGGCGATGGTGCAGGGCGGGCAGAGCATAGAGGGCAACTTCACCGGCGGCGTGGCCATCGACGTGGAGCAGTGGATGCTCACCTTGCCGCTGCTGGCCACATACTCGATAAACGGCAAGTGGAGCGTACACGCCGGGCCGTACTTCTCATACGTAAAGTCGCCCAAATTCACCGGCTACGCCTACGACGGCTACATCCGCGTGGGCGATCCTACGGGGGCCAAGGTCGACGTAGGGTCAGACGAGGGCAGCCGCGGCACGTACGACTTCTCCGACGACATGCGCTCGTGGCAGTTCGGCATGATGGTCGGCGCCGACTGGCGTTTCTACAAGCAGTGGGGCGCGTTCGTCGACCTTACGGTGGGCATGTCGCAGATATTCCACGGCGACTTCGACACCATAGAGCAAGACCTCTATCCCATTTACGGAACAATAGGTATTTCCTATAAATTATAACCAGAGAAAATCATTAAGTTAAACAAAAACAGTAAAAAGATGAAGAAAATCATTACTCTTTCGGCATTGGCCCTCATGGCTTTGACCGCCAACGCCAAGGATTACATCGACCAGCTGTCGGTGTCTCTCGCCGGCACGCCGTTAGGAACGCAGGAGACCACCATCAGCGTCGACGCACAGGACAACGGTAAATACACCCTGAGTCTTAAGAACTTCCAGCTCGCCGGACTCGGCGGCATAGGCAACATCGTGCTCTCCGACGTTGACGCAACCGAAAAAAGCGGACGGACCGTCCTTGCGGCAGACCAAGTGATTAAGATAACCGAAGGCGACGACCCCGACGTATCCATGTGGATGGGCCCGATGCTCGGCGACGTTCCCGTGTCGCTTAAGGCCGACATGACCGACGACAACCTCTACGCAGTAATAACGATCGACGGCTTCGGCGGCGTTGACGTGGTGTTCGGCGAAGGCACATACCAGATTAAGAACTCGGGTTTCGAGAATTTCCACACGGCAACGGCCGGCAGCGCCACAAGCGACGAGCCCAACGCATGGCACTCGTTCATGAGTTGCACGGGCATTTTTGCATCAATGGTAAGCTCGACTCCCCATACGTTCATATCTGAAGACGTGCGCCCCGGCTCAACCGGAAGCAAGAGCGTAGCGGTTGTTTCAGGAATAGTAATGCCTGGATTTCTCAACATTCCGGCAAACGGAACTATGACCACGGGACAGATGAAAGCAGGAGCCATGGTCGCCACTGACACGGGCAACTGCGCTTTCCTCGACTTTGAAAACGAAGAGCTTGACGCCAACGGCGACCCGTTCTATACGGTAATCGAAGGCCGTCCCGACTCATTGGCCGTATGGGTTAAGTTCAAGCAGGGAGTCCTCGCAGAAGAAAACGCCGACTATAAGTACGCCTCAATAAGCGCCATCCTCACCAACGGCGGATACTACCAAGACCCGGGCGACTCTATCGCTACCAACGTTGTGGCAAAGGCCGCCAACACTCAGATTGAAAGCAAGGACTTCACTTGGCAACGCATATCAATACCGTTCGACTACGCTTCTTACGTGGCCAACAACGCCGAGGCACGCGCACTGCTCGTAACCATCACAACCAACGCTCAGCCGGGCGTGGGCAGCACCGACGCTGCAAACCTCGACTCCATATACGTTGACGACATCGAGCTGATATACAACAACAACCTTACCGCCCTCAACATCAAGGGTACGGACATCGCCCTCGAGGCTGGCAAGGCCGACTATGAGCTCACCGGCGTAAGCGGCGAACTGTCGCTCGACGACATCACGGCCGAGGCCGACGGACAGGGTGCTATCATTAACACTACGGTCGAAAGCGTAGAAGGCGGAGTGCTGGTTACGGTCAAAGTAGTTTCAAACGACTACCTGAAGACCAACACCTACACCGTAAACGTGAAGGGCGTGACAACCGGCATCGGCAAGGCCGAGACGACGACCGTAAACGGCGTGAAGGCCATCTATACGATCGACGGCCGCCGCGTAAGCTCTATGGACGCTAAGGGCGTTTACGTAGTACGCAAGACCGACGGAACAACCGTTAAGGTTATGAACAGATAACGGCCTATTTGGGGCTGACGGAAATAAAAAAATCCCGGACGTGCTATGCTACGTTCGGGATTTTTTGTAGCTTTGCATTTTGATGGCGGACGGGCCGTCGGCAGGCAAGCGGACGGGCGGCAGGCGGATGGGTAAACAAGCGGCAAGGCGTATGGCCTTGACTTCTTTAACTCCTCCAACTTATTCAACTCCTCATCAAACTCCTTAATTCTTTAACTGCTGAAAAATGGAATCCCTCCTGCAATACGTATGGAAACACAAGATGTTCCCCTTGAAACAACTGGAGACCACCGACGGACTGCCGGTGGAGGTGATCGACGCCGGACTGCAGAACACCGACGCCGGTCCTGATTTCTTTAACGCCAAGGTGAAAGTCGGCGGCACGGTGTGGATAGGCAACGTGGAGGTGCACGACCGTTCGTCGTCGTGGCATGCCCACGGCCACGACCATGATTCCGCATACGACAACGTAGTGCTGCATGTGGCCGGCGAAGTCGACTCGGATGTCGTTACGAGCGACGGCCGCCGCGTGGCGCAGCTGCGGCTCGAAGTGCCGCAGGTGGTTAAGGATAATTACGAGGCCCTGCTCTCGGCCGACCGTTATCCGCCTTGCTACGCCGTGTTGCCCGGTTTAAGCCGCCTTGTCGTGCACGGTTGGCTCAGCCGCCTGTTGACCGAGCGTCTTGAACGGAAGACCGAAGCCATCTGCCGCAGGGTGGAACTTTGCGGCGGCTCGTGGGAGTCGGCCTTGTTCGTTACAATGGCCCGCAACTACGGTTTCGGCGTGAACGGCGACGCCTTTGAGCGTTGGGCCATGAGCGTGCCGCTGCAAAGCGTCGCCCGTCATCGCGACGACCTTTTCCAGATAGAAGCCGTGTTCATGGGGCAGGCCGGGCTGCTCGAGCCGTCAACCGTCGCTCCGCGCCACCGCGCCGAGGCCGGACGCGAAGGCTATTTTGACCGCTTGCGGCGTGAATACCGGTATCTCGCGCATAAGTTCGGCTTGCAGCCGATCGATGCCGGAGCGTGGCGCTTCTTACGCATGCGTCCGCAGAATTTCCCTTATATAAGGCTGTCGCAGCTCGCCGCCCTTTACCATTCGCGCCGTGCCGACCTGAGCCGCCTTGTTGAGTGCGCCACGGCCGGGCGGTTGAGGGAACTTCTGTACACGGAGGTTACCCCTTATTGGGAGACCCATTACACGTTCGGCAGCGTGAGCGCACGTGCCCGTAAGGGACTTTCGCTGTCGTCGCTCGACCTTTTGGTCGTCAACACGGCCGTGCCCATGCTTTTCGCCTACGGCCGCCACAGGCACGACGAAGCCTTGTGCTCGCGCGCTTTCGACATTATAAGCCAGCTGAAGGCTGAGGACAACAACGTGGTCCGTATGTGGCGCGAGTGCGGCGTATGCGCCGACAACGCCGGCGACAGTCAGGCGTTGATACAGCTGAAGCGTGAATATTGCGATAGGAAGGACTGTCTGAGATGCAAGATAGGCTTTGAGTACCTTCGTTCAGGCGGAAACAAGTTGGGGATAAAAATGAAGTGAATCCGGCGAAGGGCGGACACCGCACTTGCCGGATTCACGTTAATCAAAGAGGTATGGGCTTATTTTGAGCGCCATTGTCCGTGCAGGTTGCAATACTCGCGGGCGTAGACCTCCTCGGCGTCGGTCATGAACACGGCTTCGGGCTTCTCTCCCGGGTTGAGGTACTTGCGCTGCGTCTTTCCGCCTTCTACCAGCTCAATCCATTCTATGTAATGGTTTTCGAGCATCGGATGCTCAACGTCGCCTACTTTTACTTTATATCCGCCTTCGATTTTTTCGATTACGGGTACGTGCTTCTCTTTGGCTGCGTCAACGCTGTTTTCGGTTAACAGCTGCATGGGCTGGCCGCAGCAAGTCAGCGTGCCTTCTCCCGCGTGCAATACTTCTACGATGTTCCCGCATACGTTGCAGCGGTAAACTTCTTTCCTGTTTGTCATAATCTTGTTCCTTTCTTTATTTATATTAAGGTTGTCGGTGGCGGCGGGGTGGGGCGCCGGTCATGCCTGCTGCCGTCCTGCCGTTGTCGCCTTTATTTATTCCTCGCCGTATTCTTCGTCGTCGTATTCTCCGTCGTCCCCGTTGTCCCCGTTGTCGTCGGCAGGCTTGTATGTGCCGTCGAGCACCGACTTGTATTTCTCGGGGTTGTTTATGAGGTCGAACGCCGCTTTCACCTGTTTGTCGTGCCTTAGGCTGTTTTCCACTGCTCCTTTCTGGAAATAATATGCGGCTACGATGTCGCTCGAGATAATTTGTTTCAGCACGTCGCGGTTCATGTCGAGGTCGCGGGCGATGTTGTGCTTCAGTTTCTTTTCGAGATTCTCAAATTCCGTTTTCGCGTCGTCGTAATACCCCTCGAACTGCACTATCCTTTTCAACGACTTCAGGGCGCGTTCGCTTTCCGGGTCGTATGTGAATCCGCTTTCAATCACCCTTTGCTTGAAGTCCTCATAGTCGGCGTCTGATATTTCGAAGTCGGCTGCGGGGGCTATTTCCGGATGCTTGGCTATGTAGTCTACTTCATAATCAAGAAGCACCTCTGTTGAGTCGAGTCCCGTTACCGTCAGGTAATAGGCTATGTTCGGCAGCGAGTCGGGACGCACCACGATGTCGGGCTTTATGCCGCCGCCGTCGCGCACTTCGCGTCCGCCGGCTGTGCGGAACACCTTCGTCAGGCTGTCAGGTATGTGCTCCGTATATCCACCGCGGGCGTGGCGGTAGTTTATCGCCTGTATGCAGCGGCCGCTTGGTATGTAGTATTTCCCGGCCGTAAGCTTCAGCCGTCCGTTGTACGACAAGTCTATCGTTTGCTGCACAAGTCCCTTGCCGTAAGTGCGCGTGCCGAGGATTACGGCCCGGTCGAGATCTTGCAGGCTGCCGCTGGTTATTTCGCTCGCGCTGGCGCTTTCGCCGTTGACAAGCACCACCACGGGCATTACGGAGTCGATCGGCTCGACCTGTGTAACGTAGTCGTTGTTGGCGCGTTTCAGCTTGCCGCGCGTCTTGACGAGGGTTATCCCTTTCGGCACGAACATGTTCACTATGTTCACGGCTTCGCTGAGCGAGCCTCCGCCGTTGCCGCGCAGGTCGAGCACGAAACCTCTCATCCCCTGGTGCCTCATTTCGACGAAGGCGCGCCTTACTTCTTTCGCGCACCCTTCCGTGAAGCCTGTCAGGTTAAGGTATCCGATGCCGTCCTTGTTTATGCCGTAAAAAGGTATCGAGGGCATTTCCACCGAGCGGCGCGTTATCTTGAAGTCCATTTCCTTTCCCGTTGAAGGGCGTTTTATCTTCAGGACGAACGTCGTGCCGGCGTCGCCGCGCAGGTGGGAGCTTACATAGCTTACGTCCTTGTCGGTCATCGTCGAGTCGTCGATGCTTATTATTATGTCGCCCTTCTTCAGGCCTACTTCCGCCGCCGGGTTGCCTGCGTAAGGCTCGTCGATTACCACGCGCTTGAGTTTTTGGTTGTAGCGTATCACGGCGCCGATGCCGACGTATCTCCCGGTGATGAGCGTGCGCAGGTTTTTGACTTCGCTTTCCGGGTAATATACGGTATAGGGGTCGAGCGAACGCAACATCGAATTTATCGCCGTCCCGACGGTCTCGTCGGCGTCGAGCGTGTCGACGTACATCAGGTCGAGGTAGTTGTAAATCTCGTTGAACACTTGCATGTTCTTCGCCACGTTGAAAGCGTGGTCTTTGTCCTCTTGCGCCATTGCCGGCGCAAATGGCAACATTAGCAGCGCAATCAGCTGCAGAATCCTTATTTTCATTTCTTAATGTATATTGTTCCCTTGGTGATGCAAAGATATGCTTTTATGAGCGTAAAACACCGTGTTTCCCCCGAAAATTATCGAAATTTATTCGAAAATTCAATTTTTTGGCAAAAAAATTTGGAAGTTTCAGAAAAACGTGTTACCTTTGCATCGCATTTGAGAAACAATGCAACACACTGCTTCAATAGCTCAGTTGGTTAGAGCACCTGACTGTTAATCAGGGGGTCGTTGGTTCAAGCCCATCTTGAAGCGCTGTATGAAACGAGTGCCAATTACTTAGGAAACAAGTAGTTGGCACTTTTCTTTTGTGCGCTTTCGTAAGGTTTGTCGGGCGGCGGAACTTGGTAGGACTACGGCAAAACGCTGTTTGTTGGCTGATTTTATGCGATAACGGCAAGAAAATGTATATAATCCGAATGAAATATCAAAAGTTTGTGCCGGTGCAAATGTATGCTTGACTATTTCAAAATCAAATATTGACGAGTGATTTTGTCTTAGTCCTGATAATTTTGCATCATTTTAGTGCTGTTGTTTTGAGATATTGCATTTGTTTCGTGCAATTTTATTATATTTGCGCTGGTAATTAATGCAAAATTCGGATGGAACAGCTATATGAGTTTTTTAACAGGAAGCTGAAAAGCACTCCTACTGACTTCCTCAGATACAAGTACGACAGGATAAAATGGGATGGCAGGGCGTTCGGCATTGTCGGGCCGAGAGGTGTTGGTAAATCGACGATGATTTTGCAGCATATCAAGCTCAACTTGGATGTGACGGATACGCTGTATGTATCGGCCGACCATCTTTATTTCTCGGAACACAGCCTTGTAGACTTGGCTGACTACTTTGTCAAGATGGGAGGGAAACACTTGTTTATCGACGAAATACACAAATACGAAGGCTGGTCGAGGGAGGTGAAGCAGATTTATGACAGCTATGACGAGTTGCAGATAGTCATTTCAGGCTCGTCAATCCTCGACATATATAAAGGAATGGCCGACTTGAGCCGCAGGTTCCCGATTTACGAGATGCAAGGGCTTTCGTTCCGTGAGTATCTTAAATTGTTCCACGGCATTGACGCGCCGCTGTTCTGTCTTGACGAGATATTGAGCCATAAGGCCGTGCTGGATGACGTAAAGCATCCTTTGCCTTTGTTCAAAGACTATCTTCGCAGGGGTTATTATCCTTTCGGGCGCGATGAGGAGTTTGAAATGGAGCTGCTCCAAGTCATCAACCAGACGATGGAAGTTGACATACCTACGCATTTGCAGGCTAACGTGTCTTTGGGTAAAAAACTGAAAAGCCTCCTGATGGTAGTGGCAAAGAGCGTTCCGTTCAAGCCTGTGATGCAAAGGCTGGCAGAGGCTACGGGGATAAGCAGGAATGACATTGCAAACTACCTTTTCTATATGGAGCGCGCGGGAATGATAACACAGCTTCGCGATTCGACCGGGGGAATCCGTGGCTTGGGAAAGGTTGAGAAACTTTATCTTGACAACACGAATTTGATATATGCCTTAGCCCCTGAGCGTGGAGACATCGGCAACATTAGGGAGACATTCTTTATGAACCAAACGAGAGTGATGAACGACGTGACAAGCTCCGCCATTTCCGACTTCGAGATTAACGGAAAGGTGTTTGAAATAGGAGGAAGGAAGAAAGGGCAGAAGCAGATAGAAAACGCCGATGAGGGCTACATCGTGAAGGACGACATTGAGAGTGGATATGCAAATGTCATTCCGCTGTGGGCTTTCGGATTGAATTACTGACAAATATGTAGATGAAAATCCTGCACTTTGCTCAATTCATAGAAAACAGAATGCAGGATTTTTTCTCCAAATATGCTGCATATATAAGTATCTACCCTGATTTAATGGAAAAAAGCTGCATCTTTCTTTTTCTTTCGTTAGTTGTAGGCTTGCGCCGCCTGAGCAGATAGTTTATTGTTCAGTTTGCCTTCGGTTTTCTATGATTAAATAATCATAAAATAGAAGAGTTGCATTGTGCTTTTGTTGGAATTTAGTATATTTGCAAAGAGGATGGATGTTGACTTATTGTTGACTGATAAGGGAAGGCAAATCCTCACGTAGTGTTCATTAACTTGTTGACAGATAGCACTTTGCTTCAATAGCTCAGTTGGTTAGAGCACCTGACTGTTAATCAGGGGGTCGTTGGTTCAAGCCCATCTTGAAGCGCTGTATGAAACGAGTGCCGATTACTTGTAAAACAAGTAGTTGGCACTTTTCTTTTGTGCGCTTTCGTAAGGTTTGTCGGGCGGCGGAACTTTGTTGGACTACGGCAAAACGCTGTTTGTTGGCTGATTTTATGCGATAACGGCAAGAAAATGTATATAATCCGAATGAAATATCAAAAGTTTGTGCCGGTGCAAATGTATGCTTGACTATTGTTATTCCTCTTTTGGATGTTCGGGTTGAGTTATTGACAACTATGTAGATGAAAACCCTGCACGTTGGTCTTTCCTCAGTCGAACACCTCCTTCACCACATCGAGCGACTTCATTTCCTTGAAGTCGGGCACGTGCAGTTCGTAATACCTTATTATAATGTCGGTCATGCGGTTGCGTTCGGCACGTGTCATCTTGAAAAGGTGCATCGTGGCGAAGTTCATCCTCAGCATCAGGACCACCTTACGGGCCTCGTCGGGCGCCAGCCGGTCGTTGTGCAGTGGGGCGGTGGGGCGGAAGCACGCCGAGCGCAGGTCGAACCAGCATCCTTCCTCGTATCCGTCGGTGTTGGGGTGGAATCCCAGGAAGCGCGTCATCCTCATCATGAACACTATGTGGAAGTTGGCCGTGCCGCTCCTGCTTGCGTCCAGCCACCTCAGGCTGTTCTCTATGTAGGCGAAGGCCGGCTTGTCGGCCGTTGCCTTGCGTGTGGCGTTGCCGATGAACTCGGCCAGGAACAGCGCCACCGGCAGTTTCACCGGGTCGAACGGTATCGACGCGTAGGCCGCGGCCACCCTTGCCTCCTTCAGCGGCATCAGCCCTTGTCGGCGCGTCTCGGCCACGGCCTCTATTATCGTAAGCGGTTGGAAGTATTGTCGCTTCATCCCGCCCCGGGCCGACTTGCCGGCCGTGGCTATGCACGCCGTCCGTCCCAGTTCCTCGGTCAGCATGTCTACTATTATTTTCGATTCGCCGTACCTGAACGAGTGAAGCACTATCGCCTTTGTTTTTATGAGCATTTTTTGCTTAAAATGGCCATTCGACGTGCAAAAATACACATTTTTGGCCGTTCGTCATGAAAAATCTTGAAAAATGTTTGGAGGATTCAAATAAAACACCTACCTTTGCACCGCTTTAAAACATCACACGGTCCCTTCGTCTATCGGCTAGGACGAGAGATTTTCATTCTCTAAAGAGGAGTTCGACTCTCCTAGGGACTACAATAAAAACAACAAGGAATAAGGAATCAAACAAAGATGGCAAATCACAAATCATCAATTAAGAGAATCCGTCAGGACAAGAAGAGGACATTGCACAACAGATATTATGCAAAGACCATGCGTAATGCAGTGCGCAAGTTGCGTGCCATTACCGATAAGGAAGAGGCTTTGAAGCTCTATCCGAGCGTTCAGAAGATGCTTGACAAGTTGGCAAAGACCAACCTCATCCACAAGAACAAGGCCGCCAACCTTAAGTCGAGTCTGTCCTGCCATATCAGCAAGCTTGGATAAAGTATAAATTATAAATAAGAGACATTATTTTTCGCTGTAGTCGTGCTTCGTGCAGGCTACAGTTTTTTTGTGCCCTTGCGCCGGGTTGTGCGGCGTCCGTGTGCGGGTTTTGTGCCGTCGGCCGTTGCCATGGCCGGGCGGATAGGCGGGCGTCCTCACTGTGCGGCGCCGTTTCCGTGGCGTTTGGCGGTTTGCGGATGTTCGTCTGAACCCAAATCGGCCATCAGGTCGAAGAGTGTGTGGAGCAGTCATTTCTTCAAGTGTTACGTTCTGATGGCCGATTTGGGTTAAAACATTGGCAAATATGGAAACAAAGTTCAAACCAGACGGACTCTTCACGTTGCTTGAAGCCCGTGTCGAGCATTTCAAGACTTTGGGAAAGGTTAAGACCGCCCGCAATTACTCTTGCGCCTTGCGCCATCTCATTCTTTTCCTTGGCGGGCGCGATGTCTCCCTGTCCGACGTCTCCGCGGCGTTGGTTAGGGATTTCCAGGACTATCTTCAGCAGGCCGGCTTGCGGCGCAACACTCTTTCGCTCTACTTGCGCGTAGTCAGGGCCGCTTACAACCACGGGGTCGACTCAGGCCTCGTCGCCGTCGACCGCCGTCCCGTGCGCAAGGTGTTCACCGGGCTCGACGGCACGCCCAAGCGCGCCGTCCGCGGCGATGTGGTGCGCCGGCTCATCAATGCCGACTTCGGCGGCGACCGCGGCCTCGAGTTCTCGCGCGACATGTTCCTTTTCAGCCTCTACATGCAGGGCATGGCCTTTGTCGACATAGCCTGTCTCACGAAGTCGCAGATAGCCGGGGGCGAGGTGGCCTACCGCCGCCGCAAGACGTCGCGCCTGCTCGTCGTGGCCCTGCAGCCCTGCGCGCGCCTCATTATCGACAAGTATCTTGTGTCCGACGACGCCTGCCCGTACGTATTCCCCATACTTTACGACCCCTCAGCGGGCCGCGCCGTCAATTACGACACCGCCCTGCGCATGCACAACAAGCGCCTTGCGCGCATCAGCGACCGTCTCGGCCTCGACTCGCGGCTCACGTCCTACGTGG
Source organism: uncultured Prevotella sp. (assembly GCA_944320675.1). Lineage (GTDB taxonomy): Bacteria > Bacteroidota > Bacteroidia > Bacteroidales > Bacteroidaceae > Prevotella. The sequence goes on along the minus strand of CALUIJ010000031.1, from coordinate 18,939 downwards.
CGCGCCACACGTGGGCCTCGCTCGCCAAGTGGAGCGGCGTCAGCGTGACGGTAATCTGCGAGGCCATGGGCCACAGCAGTCCCGCCGTGACGGGCATATATCTCGCCTCGCTGAGTTCCGACGTCGTGATGGCCGCCAACCGCAAGGTGCTCAGCTCGTTGCAGAATGTATGACTTTTTATCGTTTTTTGTAAGTTTTTGTTTGGCTGGTTCTTTTTTTTGATATACATTTGCATTGTATAAGAGTCTTCCTCTCCTTAAGAGGAGGACGGCGGCGCATGGAAGCGCTTGTTTCCTAAATCCGGTGCAAAGTTACGGCCTTTTTACATATATGCAATAACTTTCACACTCATATTATCAACCAAATAACAACGAAAATCAACCACTTGCGGTTTTCGCGCCAGTCGAGGAGGTCGGGCGCAGGCGTGCCATATATAATAAGGTGTGTTTAGCCTTGAAGCGTGCCTGCTCCCCGGCGTCCTTACTTCGTGCCGCCTGGGTCGGGGTTGTACATTTTCCTAAGTTCCGTAGGCGTGTAGCCGAAGTGGTCTTTGCTGAATGATATGAAATAGTTTGACGTGAAGCCGTACTTCTTGGCTATCTGCGCCACGCTTATGTTTGTCAGCACGATGTCTTTCAGTATTCCCTCCTTCTTGTTCTCCGTCATCCACTGTCCGGCCGACATGCCGAAAGCGTTCTGGAACTTGCGGTTGAACGTGGTCGGCGGCATGCCCGTAAGGTTGATCAGCTCTTTCACGCTCTTGGCTTCGTCGCCGATGCTGAGTATCTTGTTCTTAAAGTCGATGTCGGCGCTCACCACCGGCTTGAACAGCGCCGCCAGTTCCTCCTTGGTGTAGAATCCGCGCAGGAGTATGAACAGTATGTCGACCTTCATCTTCTGGTAGTGGCGGCACATCAGGCTGTAGCCCATGGCGGTCTCTGTGGCCTCAAGCTCGTCGGCCAAAGGGTCGGCGATTGGCAGCAGATAGGGGGCTTCGACGTGCTGGCGCGCGGCGTAGTCCTTAAGTTCGGTCAGCGAATACTTGTTGCAAATGGTGAAGTCCATGTCGAACGACATGCGTATGAGCGTGCTCGGCGACCCGGCCTTGCAGTAGAAGCTGCTGCCGGCGGGCTTTATGAACATATAGCCCGCGCCTACCGTCCTGGCGTATCTGATGCCCGTTATGTTGACTTCGCCCTTGATGACGAAAAACAGGGCCGGGAGCGTAAGCTTGTCGCGCACGAGGCATTCGCCCTCTTTCAGGTTGTAAAGACCGAGACGGGCCTTGTCGCCGGTCTGGTAGTTGTCGCATTGCAGGTGTTCTCCGATGTATCGCAGGTTGGTTTTAGATATGAGACGTTTCATAAGGCTCACTGTTTTTTTTTAACGGCGCGGCCGCATGAGGCCGCGCCGGGTTGTGCATTCTCTTTTCAGGTTATTCTCTTTTTTCCGACCGCCCGCCCCGGCGGACGGTATCCGTGTTGCTTGTCCGTCATTGCGCCAAGTCCCCGCCGGGACGCGCCGTCCTCCTCTTAAGGAGAGGAAGACCCTGTTTTACCGCCGGGTGGAGTCCGGGCCGTTGCGCTTGCGAAACAAAACTATGACGGAAATAAAAGAAAATATGATAAAGGTTAGAAAGATACTTCTTCTGTCGCTTTTCGCGTTCGGCTTCGCCGTGCAGGCCGCCGTTGCGCAAAACGCGGCCTTGAAGACCAACGCGCTCTACTGGGGTGCGGCTACGCCGAACCTTAACATCGAGATTGGCCTTGCGCCCAAGTGGACGCTCGACCTCGGCGGAGCCTACAACCCCTTCAAGCTCAGCGACGAGCGCTACGCCCGCTTCTGGTTCGCCCAGCCCGAGGGCCGCTATTGGTTCTGCGAGAAGTTCGAGGGTCACTTCGTAGGCCTGCACGCCCACGGCGGGCAGTTCTACAGCGGATGGAACGGCACGCTCTACGACGGCTACATGGCCGGGGGCGGCGTGTCTTACGGTTACGACTGGATACTCTCGCCCCACTGGAACCTCGAGGCCACCGTCGGCATAGGCTACGCCCGCCTGTGGTACGACAAGATGCCCGACGGCCCGTGCGTCAAGTGCAAGGACCACGACTTCACCAACTACTTCGGCCTTACCAAGTTGGCAGTAACGTTCTCGTACATCTTTTAAAGGTGGGAAGGTGAGAAGGTGGGAAGGTGAGAAAGTGAGAAGGTGAAAAAGTGAAAAGGTGAAAAGGCTGCGCTGCGGCGTGTCAGGCTGATAAGACAGATAAGTCCGGCAAGGCCGGCATGATGGAAAAAACAAGGAGATTATGAAGAAAACAACTATATTTACACATATTTGCGTCGTAGCCGCGGCCGCGGTCATGGCCGCCTGCTCTTCGTCGGCGGACAAAGACTCGGCCGTCAGCGTAGTGCCGCGCGTGCCGGTGCTCCTGCCCGACAGCACGGGCGCCGTGAACCTCGACCTCGACATATCCGTGCCGCCGCGCTACTTCTCGCGCCGCAGCCGCCTCGTCGTGCTGCCACAGCTGCGCGACAGCTCGGGCACGCTCTGCGAGTACGACCCCGTAGTGCTCGACGCCCCCATATACTCTAAGAAGCTCAACCGCCTCGAGCGTCTCTACGGCTACCGCGACTCGCTGTCGTCGAGCCGCCGCGCCGTAAGCTCTACCGCCCAAGGCCTTACCGTGCCATATAATAATAAGGTGACCCTGCCCGAAGGGCCGCAGACCGGCCGCCGCGTCTACGGCGTGGTGACCACCGACGGATGCGGCGAGTGCTCGGCGGTCGACACAGTGCTGCTGGCCGCCATCGACGACCCCGTCGACCTCGTGAAGCGCAAGTACGACCTTAAGTGGATGGATCCAGAGTTCACCATCAAGCCCAAGATACGCGAGGGCCGCGGCACCGCCCACATACAGTTCATCATCAACCGCTACGACATACGCCTCGACCTCGGCAACAACCGCGCCGAGCTCGACACCATGCTTGCGCGCCTGCGCCCCGTGGTCAACGACTCGCTGGCCGAGCTTACCTCGGTCAAGATATACGGACTGGCCTCGGCCGACGGCCCCCTGAGCTTCAACACGCCCCTGTCGCGCAACCGTGCCAACTCGGCCATGCGGTGGCTCTGCTCGCAGCTCGGCCTCGGCGAGCGCCAGCGCCGCGTGTTCTCGACGGGCTCGCGCCCCGAGGGATGGGAGCCCGTGGTGCAGGCCATGACGGCCGCCGGCAACCCCGACTCGGCACAGGTGCGCGCCATACTCAATAAGTATGCCGGCCAGAACGACGACGTGGCCGAGCGCTACATACGCCGCCTGAAGTGCTGGCCCGTGATACGCGAGAACTTCCTGCAGAAGGACCGTAAGGTAGACTACGAGTACACCTACCGCATAAAGAACTTCACCACCGACGAGGAGCTGCTCCGCATGTACGACGTGCGCCCCGACGCCTTCAGCGAGGCCGAGCTGCTGCGCGTGTCGACGCTCAAGCAGACGCCGGCCGAGAAGCAGGAGGTCTACCGCACCGTGCTGCGCTACTTCCCACAGTCGCTCCCGGCCGCCAACAACCTCGCCATACTACTCTTGCGCGAGGGCAAGGCCTACGAGGCCGAGCGCGTGCTTAAGGAACTCGAGTCCAACTCGCCCGAGGCGCTCAACGCCTTGGCCGCCACATACGTCTACCAGAACAAGTACGAGGAGGCCGTAGAGCTGCTGTCGCGCATCGCCGCCGACGACGTGCAGGCGCGCTACAACCTCGGGCTCGTGCGCGCATGCCAGCACCGCTACGCCGAGGCCTACAGCCTGCTCAGCCGATATAACGACGTGGCCACGGCCATCGTGGCCCTCAGCCTTAACCGCAACGCCGACGCCGACGCCATAATGAGCGGCCCGGCCGCCGCCGACCGCTCGCCCCTGGCGCAATACGTGCGCGCACTCACCGCCGCACGCCTCGCCCGCCCCGACGCGCTCTTCACCGCGCTGCCCGCCGCCGTGGCCGACAACTGGCTGCGCCGCCGAGCCATGGGCGAATACGACTTCGAGCCTTACCACGCCGACCCGCGCTGGACGGAAACGTTTGGGAGGTGAGAAAGTGAGAAGGTGAGAAAGTGAGAAGGTGAAAAAGTGAAAATAAACGACAGCAACAATGAAGATACTCAGCAACATGTCACCCCTGCTCGTGGCGCTCGCGGCGCTGCTCACGGCATCATCCTGCATACGCGAGGAGCTGCCGCCGTGTCCGCCACTGCACGTCGACATCGTGGTGAAGGATAAAAACTATTTCAACGCAGCCGCCACCGACGGGCTCGAGCCAGTGCGCCCCGAGGATCTGCCTTTCCGCGACTACGTGGCCACGCTGTACTACCGCCTCGACGACGCCGAGACCGGCGAACAGGTAATAGAGCGCACCAACTTCGCCGTCACGGGCGACGCCCAGACCTACGGGCTGCCCCTGCCCGAGAGCCTGCCCTTCGGCAAGTACATACTCACCGTGTGGGGCAACATGCACTCCGAACGCCCACTTGCCGACGACGCCCTCTACACCGAGGTGACGCAGAGCAACGCCGCCGAGAACGACATCTACGTAACCGTAGACACACTCGACTACACCATCAGCCGCTACGCCTTCACAGCCGAGCTTGAGCGCGCCAAGGGCAAGCTCGTCGTAATGGCCGAGAACATGCCCCAGGACGTTGACTTCTCGACGAAAGACCTCGACGGCATATACCGCTACATAGGCCGAGGCCTGAAGTACGGCGGCGAGACCGCGTTCCACACCGACACGCTTTGGACGCGCCCCGTAGAGTTCTCAACGGGCATGCTGCTCTGTCCCTCCACCGGGCACGAGGCTACCACGCTCGACGTAAACTTCTACCGCACTGCGGCCGGCGCGCAGCAGCAGCCCCTCGCCCCCGACGACGTGCAGATAACCATGTCGAGAAACGAGGTGACAATGGTGCGCTACGTCTATGACGATAAAGGTTCAGGCGGCGGCGATGGCTTTACGATATACATATTCGTGAATGGAAATTGGGAAGAAGTTCATAAAATGGAGATTGACTGATTCCGTTAATCATGGTTTGTAAAATGAGATGAAGAGATAGATACGATTAATATCATTTTTTATTAACTTTATTATTAACTAAAATTTTAACAAAATGAAAAAGAAAAATGTTTTCTTCTACAGTGCGCTTGCCCTCGGTATGATGGGGTCGCTCGCATCTTGTAGCAGCGATGACGAATTGGTAAGCGGCAACATCGCTTCCGAAGAGGAGATCGCAAATGCGCAGACTTTGTCTGTTCAGGTTGAGAACGCCGGTGATAATTATGAAACACGTGCCGGAAGACCTTTGTACAGCTCTGAGGCTAAGCAGGCCATCAACACTGTGAAAGTTGTTATCTACAAACTTACTCCCACTCTGGGAACAGATGATCTTGCTGGCTATAGCACTCTTGATGCTGCTCTTGCAAATCCAACCGCTGCAGCTGTTATTGAAAAAGCAATGTATGGTGCAGACAAAGAAGTTGTTGCCGTAAAGACTTTTGAAAATTGGATGACAGAGCATGTAAGTGATCCGTATTCTGATAATGGACACGGACGTATGGCTTCTTGGTCACTGCCAAAGACTGAGTGGATAAAAGAAGATAATGCTAATGCTATTTATGCAGCTTATGCAGTTGGTTATGACAGCGATGATTATTCTTCATCAGCAAGCCTGAATGCTTTTAAGGGTGTACAAGCAGAAGCCACGGTCACACTGCCCGTTACTGTTGACGCAAATAAAACAGCAGATGTAGACGAAATCTTTGCCGGTGCTACGGTATTTACTGTTACAAAGACGAATTTGTCTGCTGGTGACGATGAAGACTATGTTTATCGCTTCAACTCAACGCTGACCCTCCATCGTCAGGTTGCAGGTTCTTATGGTTATTTCACTGATATTCCTGTTCATGGAAATAACGAAACAGACGCTTCTCAGACTAAGACTGCTGCGAAATTGCGCCTTGTAGCAGCGTCTGCAAATAAGACTGCTATTTTTGGTGCGTTCAACAGTGCTTTCCTTGGAGCTAATGATGGTACTGCTAACACAGATCCTGATGCAACAGGTGTGAAGTATATCATGAATGGTATGACTTCTACTACTGCGGATGTAAAATTCTATGGTGAGGTAGGCGTGGCAACAAATAACGCATATCTTGTTTATGAGGCAAACTTGGCAGACTGGTTTACCGGTGAAAGTGGAATGGATACCAATGGCGACGGTGTACTTAATGCTAAGGATAAATGGACGCAGCCGACGGCAATTCCTACAACTTCTGCTAAATTTAAGACAGGTTCTGTATTTGCAGGCAACTTCATGATGCCTTTCATCAAGCAGAATGTTGCTACATTCCAGTTGCAGACGCTTGATGCAGACGGAAACATCCTCAGATGGTGGAATATCCGTATTCCGTCAGCTGATGTTATTGCCGCTAACACTCTTGGAGTATGGAGTGTTGACGCTACTACCGGTGTTCTTGGTTCTGCCAAGTATGCTACGGCGGAAACAGCTGATTCATACAGCATTGTCCGCAACCACTTGTACACAATCGGTGTAAAAGATAAGGATATTCCTGGCGATCCTGAAATTGAAGATGATCCGCAGTCTTTAGGCCAGGAGACAATTATCTTGAGGGTTAACGACAACTGGGAAATGATTCACAAGTTGGAGGTTGACTAATCATCTCTACTCTGATGATTTGAACAAAGTAATGTTTTAATCGATAAGAAGTGACGGGGCGTGCCGATGGGTGCTTCGGCTTGGCCGGGTGCAATTAGGCACGCCCTTTTTGCTGACTTCCGTTCGGCAAATCCGCCGGAACTTGAACGTGATGGAAACACGGCCGTTTGCGCCGCGAAACACGACGTTTTACGTGACGGAAAGCGGCGTTTTGCAATGTGAAAGACGGCCTTTTGATTCGTAACACTACGCGGCCCTTACGCTTAGGGCCTGCTACGCTGAGAACGCGAAAAACTATAAACAGTAACGTAAATGCAACTTAAGATGATTAAATCGACGGCAAGGCTGTTCATGCTCGCCGCCGCGTGCACGCTGGCCGCTTCGTGCGGCGACGACGACGGCGGCCCCCGCGCCGGCGACGAAGCCCTCTATGGGGCCGAGGCGCAGACGCTGACGGTAAGGGTGGAGAGCGTGGGCGAGGCGCAGGCGGTCAGCATGCGCGCGGCCAACGAAAGCTTCATAAACAGCATCACCCCCACGCAGACCATCGACCAGGTGGTGGTGCTGATTGTGAACCGCGCCGACGGGCGCGTGGTGGCAAGACATACCATTTCGGGATGGAGCAGCACTGACAACCGCGCCAGCCGCCCCTACTACGACGGCGACAAGCGCGGCCGCACGGCCGACATCGTCCTGACGGGCGGCAGCCGCCTGCGCCAAGGCGAGGAATACATAGCCTACGCCGTGGGCTACCACGCCGGCACGTACGGCGGCTACGAGCCCTTCGGGGGCATAGCCGTGGGCGGCGTGCTCGACAGGCCCGAGACCGTGACCAAGCCCGACGGCGAACTGGCCGCCGAGGTGTTCGCCGGGGCGCAGTCGCTCGTCAACGAGGGTGGCCGCATAGTGAGCCGCTCGATGAGCGCCGACGAGACGGGCGCCGTGCTCACGCTGCGCCGCCAGGTGGCCGGCACGTTCGGCTACTTCACCCGCATACCGGCCTACGTCGGCGGCCGGGCCGTGGCCTCGGTGCGCATGGCCTCGCCCAAGGCCTGCAAGACGGTCGTCATGGCCGGCTTCCGCTCGCAGGAGGACCCCGACGTGTTCGACGTCGAGCGCGTGGTCAACGGCATGACCCCGCGCGACGTCTACGACGCCGCCATGTACGGCCAGGAGGTCGACCAGGCCTTCATGATATACCGCATAGACCTTAAGAACTGGTTCCCCGGCAACACGGCCGACCCCGGCCTGCCCCTCGACCAGAACGGCGACGGCTACCTCGACGGGGCCGATGTCAACCGGCAGCTCTCGCCCATGCTGGCCTCCACCGGCCTTAAGCTCGAGCGCGGCGCCGTATACGGCAGCCGCTACCTCGTGGCCACCGGGATGACCACCGACGACGTGGCCCTGGGCCTGCCCACGTTCGAGCTGCAGCTGCTCGACAAGGAGGGGCGCATACTGCGCCACTGGCCCGTGGAAATGCGCGACGCCGGCCGGCTGACCCTGCCGCGCACCGTGGTGGCCGTGGCCGCCGACGGCAAGACCGTAAGCATGCGGCGCATAGAGACGCCCGAGTCGCCGCTGACGTACAGCATAATGCGCAACAACCTCTACACCCTGGGCGACAAGAACTCGAGCCAGGCCTACGGCGAGGACACCCCGCTGCGCCTGGCCGACGAGGACGTGCTCGTGATGGACGTAAACCCCGAGTGGCGCGCCTTCGACGCCGTGATATTCAACTGAAAGGTGAAAAGGTGAGAAGGTGGGAAGGTGAGAAGTTGTGAACGAACCGGAAAGCCAAATACATCGTCATATTTATAGCTAATATGATTTTTTTTTATTTATTATTCTCAATTTTTTGTGCCTGCCGCCATCCCCAAGCGGCGGCGGCACTTCGGGCGGGCGGTGTCTGTGACGGCTGCCGCCCGCCGTTTTAAGAACGGCAGCAACGGCCGGCGCGCCGCGCACGCCGGCCCGGCGATATAGGTAAACATAACACGAACGTCAACAAATAAAGACATACATCAAAAATAGATATGAAACACTTGATAAAAACACTCGTCAACGCCATTATCGCGGCGGCGGCCCTCGCCGCCCCGACAACCGCCGCGGCGCAAGGCGGCACGCAGCCCGAGCCGATAGTAGTAGACGGATGCCGCCCGCTGCTCGCACCCGACTGCGTGGTGGACGATGTCGTTACGGAGATTGCCGTAGGCAAAGGCAATGCGGATTATTCGGCGGTGCTCGACGCTAACATCGACAACAGCGCGACCATAAGCAGCCTTATAAACGTCGGCGTGGCGTCGAATCCTATCATAAGCATACGCGACGTTAAGCACAAGTATGCAGGAGGACAACAGGTGGGTTTCGTTATCGGCAGCGGGTCAAAGCTGCTCGACCTCAGTGTCATTAAGAATTTCACCATTACGCTTTACAACGACAACGAAATGGTTTATGAGCCCATCACGGTTGAGGGCGAGACTTTCAAGCTGCTGTCTTTAGACCTGTTGTCGGGTAAGGGGCGTAATACGATGGTTGTCGACGTGCCTAAGGCTGACAAGGATGAAAAAGCTATCGTCTTTGATGAAATAATGCTTTGCGCCAACGGCGTAAACGTAGACGCCGTTTCGCTTGGGACGGAGGTTTATTACGGCTTCGTAGGAAATGCTGAAGAACAGCTGAAGAACCCTGCCGGAGCTACTGGTGATGATATTTTGTATAGAAGTGAACATAGCGTTGAAGGATCCGGACTTGCTTTTTATGATGATAATTTGGCGAATGCAGGCGGAACAAATACATTTGTTACCGCTATTTTGAGTGTTGGGTATATCCAAAGAATAGAATACGTTAAAGGTTACGCTCCTGACGATGTAGAAGTGGGATTTGTTTATGATAACGATAATGTTGCAGATGTTGGTTTATTTAAAAGTATAAAAATCAGAGTCTCAAATGTTAGTTATGGCACAGGTCCTTTGGGAGCTGATAAGGTGTTAAACTCCAAAGATTATGATGTTTCTTCTTCATTGGCAAGTGTAAGTGTCATAAGCAGTAATGACAGAGCCAGTTATTCAGTAAGGGTCTCGGGCTTGGATTTTGAATGGAATAGGGTAGAGTTGATTTGTGCAGGGGTGAATGTAGGTATTTCAGATACAAAATATCACTATGTCTACATCAAGAAGTTCGATATTCCAAAGGAAGCGAAGAAGTGCGACCTCGGCCTTTCAGCCGACGAGCTGATTTGCAACGACGAAGCCACTTATACGCTTACGAGCGAAAAGCCTGTAAAGTGGGAGCTTACGAGCGTAAAAGACGGAGAGAATGACATAACATCTGATGTGAATGTTAACATAGAGCTGGTGAACCCGACCGACGGACTTTCGACGAGCGCAACGGTTGAGTTTGTTGTAAATGGCGAGGCAAGCCCCGAGGGCGTTTACACCTTCAAGGCCACCGATGCCGACGGATGCACCGGCGAGGTAAGGATTACGCGCGGCAAGACCGGCGAAATGACCGACGCTATGGCCGGCAGCTTCTGCGGCACTCCGCTCGACGCAAGCCTCGACGGCGTAGACCTTACTAAGGAGAGCGACGGCGGACTGCTCGTAATCGACGGATTGGAGAACGCCGACAACATAATCGACGGCGACCTTAACAGCTACGCCTCTTACGCGCGCGGCGTGCAGCTGGCCGCCAACACGTGCATAGCCGGCGTTAAGAAGCGCAACGGCAAGTTCGACAATGACGAGGTGAAGGTGGTAGGCTTCGTGGCCGAAACCCCCTCGGGATTGCTCGGCGCCGACGTGCTGACGTTCTACCGCATAGTATTATATAATGAAGGTAAGGAAGTTTACAGCTCTGTCACCGACAACAACAACGCCGTGAGCGCGTCGCTCATCGGCGCGCCGGGCGGCGGCATGGTGCGCTACGCCGTCACGGTGCCCGACGGTACGGAGTTCGACGAGTTCGCCCTGTTCACCTCTGGCGTGCTCAACCTCGACCTTCAGGGCAAGACGATGAAGATATACAATGCCTTCACCTCGGCCGACCCCGGCTGCGCCACGGCCCCGGCGGGCTCGCCGCTCGGCCGCTTGGGCGTTACGCCGATAAACCTCGACGCTACGGGGGCGCGGATAAATTACTCTCAGACGGGCGGCAGCAAGTTCGACCTCGTTACGGCCGTCAGCACCACTACCGGCCTCGGCTATCTTATAGCCAACGACGTTACCGCCCTCGGCGACGACCCAAAGGGCGTTGTTACCAACGTCGTGGCCAACGTGCTCGCTCCGTCGAAGTTGGCCGTTAAGACGGGGCGCGTGTTCGACAAGGGCCGTTGGGTGGGCCTCGTGATGAAAGTGCCCGCCGGACTGGCCAGCATCGACGTGCTCGACCTCGGTATGAAGATAGGCACTTACTATAAAGGCTCGTCGACCGGCGACGAGGCCGGCACCGACGTAGGCCTGCTGAGGGCCAACCTCTTAGGCTACGGCGATTACGTATACCTCTCGGTTTACGCCAACCATAAGTTCGACGAGGTGCGCTTCGAGAAGGGCGAGCTTGCATCAGTGCTCGGCACTACCGAGTATCTCGGCTTCTACACCTACGCCGACGCAGACGGCGACGGAATACCCGACGAGGAGGATCCCGACTTCTGCGAGGAGCCTATCGTCGTGGAGATAGAGCCGAGCCTCGGGACCGACATCAATTCGCTTTGCGAGGGACGCGGCGGCGAAGGCCTTAAGGCCACCGTCAAGGCCGAGAATACGGCCGGCCTGACTTACAACATAACCGACACCGACCGCAAGGAGATTGTGGCTTCGGGCACGGTCGGCCAATCGGCCGAACCTATTAATATAGACTTCGACGGCATGTCGTTGGGCTACGGACGCTACGAGCTCCGTGTCAGCGACCGTGTTAATCCGCTTACGGCTTCGGCCAAGGCTAAGTTCACCATCCACGCCGTGCAGACGCAGTGGGCGCCCCAGCTCGTGCTTAAGCAGGACGCGCAGGCCGAAGGCGGCGACGCAAGCACGGCCGTCGCCGGCGAGTATGAATACTCGAGGGACTGGAACGCATGGGAGAACTGGACGCAGGGCGTGCCCGTGATAGGCTGCACCGACGTTGTGATACCGGGCAACGCGCCGTCGTTCCCGGTGCTCGAAGAGTATGCCGGGACGGGCACAGTGCCTAAGGACTTCAACAGCTGCGACACAATTCACTTCATGCATGGCGGCGAAGTGCTCGGCACGGAGCTTCTTATGTATAACTACGCCTCGGTAGACCTCGAGCTTGCCTCGGGCCGCTATTACATGCTCTCGACACCGCTTAAGACCACATATACGAGCGACTTCTTCGTGCCGGCCGGCATGAACGGCTCGCAGGGCAACGACCTCTTCGTCAAGCTCGACGAAGAGACTTCGCCCGAAAACCGCTTCTCGCCCCGCGTCTACCAAAGGCTGTGGATGCGGTCGGCGCCGGTGGTAGACAAGGTTGAAAGTGGAGACATAGGCGACGGCAACGTAACGGATGAACACGGAACCGTTGCTTACGACGAGACCCGCTGGACTCCGCCGTTCAACGCCTTGGCGCAGAAGTACGGCCTCGGCATGGGCTTCTCGCTGAAGGCCGACGCAGAAGACTTGCCCGTAACTACGTTGAAGTTCCGTCTGCCGAAAGAGCATACGAAGTATTACTATTATAACGAAAAGAAACAAAAGACCGACTTGTACGAGGACATAGACCGTGACGTTTACGCCGGCAGACTGTTTACCGATGATTCAGATCCAAACGGCGGTCTTTCGTTTTACGTTAAAGTGGAGGAAGAGAGTGGGAGCGAGTATTTCCTCGTAGGCAACCCGTTCATGGCCCATATAAATATAGAAAAGTTCTTTGAAGCTAATACCGACATAACCGAAGTTAAGGTTTACGACGGCAACGCCATGAACTCAGCCGTGCTTTGCGACGGCGAAGGACTGCTGACTAACAACAACACGGACAAGAAGGATTGGACGAGCATCGCCCCGATGCAGGCGTTCTTCGTTACGACCGACGGCGACGCGTCGACGTCTTGCTCGATAACGTTCACCCGCGCCATGCTCGAGCAGCAGCCCGGGGGCGGACAGCCGCTGCGCGTAAGCCAAAGCCGCGCCGCGGGGACAGCCGCCGACGGTGGCAGGCTGGTAATAAGGGCTAAGGCCGGCGGCGTTGAGTCGACCGCGCTCGTGCGCTTCAGCGACGGCGCGTCGGCCGGCTTCGTGCCGGGCGAGGACGCTTCGCTCTTGGTAGACGACGAGGTAAGGCCGCGCGTTCAGGTGTTCACCCTTGCCGGCGGCCGCGCCGCCGACATACAGCAGACGCCCTGCGTCGACCGCCTGACGCTCGGCCTCATGACCGCCGCCGGCGGATCGCTGACGCTCAGCCTCAGCGGCGACACCGACTGGACGCTCTACGACACGCTGACCGGCGCGACATACCCGATGGACGGCGGAGCCGAGGTTGACCTCGGGCCGACCGGCAGCTCCACCGGCCGCTACATGCTCGTAAGGGACGCTTCGGCCATAGCCGGCGGACTGGTGCCCGACGGCGGCGTAGTGATTAACCGCACGCAGCAAGGCACGCTGGCCGTAACCTCGGCCGACGGCACCGCCCTTAAGTCGTGCAAGGTATACTCGGCCGACGGCACGCTCGTCGACTCGGCCGACGGCGAAGCTCCCTCGCTTGAACTTCGCGCCGCCCGCGGCGTAAGCATAGTGGCCGTGGCCAAGGCCGACGGCACGGGTTATACGCAGAAAATATATTGAGAAGGTGAGAAAGTGAGAAAGTGAAAAGGTGAAAAAGTGAACCAACAATGCATTTGGATTTTTCACTTTTCACTTTTCACTCTTCACTTAAAACAACAACGATGATGAAAACGAACATAATATATAAGGCGTGCGGCATGGCATTGGCCGCCGCCGTGTGTGTCGGTTGCGCCGACGATCCGTCGCTCAGCGACGGCGTCGGCCCCGACGCTTCGGGTGCTTACGTCACCCTGAGCATATCGCCGGGCATAACGCCCGCCACGAGGACCGTGCTGCCAGGACAGCAGAACGTGCACCACGTAACGCGCGTGGCCCTGTACGCCTTTAAGCATCAAACGTCTGACAATCCGCTTGAAGCCGTGTGCATCGGCGGCATGGGCTTCGACGAGATTAAGTGGGAGGAGCAGCCCGACCACGACATCAACGGCGCGGTAGACGGCGGCACGTCGACGCAGACGCAGCGCATCACGCTGCCCGAAGATTGGTTTAATCCCAAGAGCGAAACCGACAAAAACGCCTATTACACCTTCCTCGCCATAGGCTCGGACGAAGTGGGGCGGATAACGCGCGACGCTGACGGCAACGTCGTCGACGTGGACTTTACGGATATCGTAGAGTATAATTCGACGAATACCTACGGGCTTGGCTCTGACCGTTATTTATATGGTGAAACTCTCGGAGAATGCTACGCCGAACTGCAGGAGGGTGAGGCGAACATCGACAGCATACACGCCTCCGAGCTGTTCGCCGGCACGCTCACCGTGAAAGGCTCGCAGATATATTCGGGCAAGGTGGTCGACCTCAACCGCCGCGTGGCCGGCGTTAAGGGATATTTCAGGCGTATACCCGACGAAGTGGGCGGACGGGAAGTGGCGTCGCTCCGCGTGGTGTATTGGACCGGGCAGCCCACTGCCGTGCCTTATTATAAGCGCGCCGACACCACGGAAGACGGCAAGACCGTGTTCAACGATTACGACAACCGCGAGGAAAGTCCCGACGAGTTGCTCATCCCCGCCGCCGGCTACAAGATGGAGGCCGACGCCCTCGACGCTTGCACTTACTTCACCATCCCCCGTGACCAGTTCTACCAGAACTTGCCGCAGACCGAGGCCGACGAAGATGAAGAAGAGGCGGGCGACTATTCTACCGCAGGCTCTTACGTGCTGCCCGCCCCCGGGGCTACCGGCGATGGCAACACTACGCTCTACGTGGTGCTCGTGTCTGAACCCGACAAAGACGGCAAAGTTACGATACTGCAAAAGCGCCGCGTGCTCTTCGTCACCTCTTACGACACGCGCGCCGCACAGACACGCACACCCGGCGTGACCGACCAGGGCACGGGCGTAATAGTAGGGCAGGAGGGCAACGAGGAGTCGCAGCAGACCGAACGCCGCTACCCCATCGTCGCCAACAACTATTACACCATCGGCACCGCACAGGAACCCATCGACATGAGCACCGGCGAAACCGACGTGAACATATACGTTGACCCGAGGTGGGAGGGAAACAACGATTTGGGAGGAATCATCCCCAAGCCTTAATCAGAGAATCACCTATCAGCATAATATAATAACCGAAGAGATATGAAGATAAGCAATATATGCAAACTGATGTCGCTTGCAGTGCTCGCCGTGTTAGCGGCGTGCACCGCCGACGAAGCCGTGGAGAAGGAAGAGGGGGGAGTGAATCCCGACGGCACGGTAACCCAGAATATACAGTTTTTCATCAGCGGCTCGGCCGGTCCGTCAGACATTCTTACGCGCGACGTGCCTCCCGGTGTGAACCCAGGCCTTGAAGATATGGCTGAGGGTATTCCCGGATGTAATGTCGACCGGATCAGGCTGTTGACTTTCCGCAGGATGGAAGGCACTGACAACAGCTTCGTTTATGACGCAGGCAACTCTACGGATGGAACTGACGCTCACCCTGACTTGACAGCCACGGCTATGGCTTTTACCGCCGAGGATGGTGAGACGACAATATCTGAGGCGTATGGCCGCGGCGCAAAGGGGACGATAAAAAAAACGAAGGGATACGAGTATCGAGTTATTGCAATAGGGTATTATTCAAATAGAGAAATAAAATATCCGGGTGGAACACATCCGGAAAACTTCTCTTCTGAATATGTTGATGAATCCGATCTGTTCAAGATTGTTGACAATGTGGTTCTTGATGCAAATAACACTGGAAATCCTGTGCCAACTGAAAACGAACTGAAAGACGGCGTAAGTAAATTTGAGGACGTAAGTCTTCAAATCGTGCCTCAATCCTTTGAAGATAAGGCAGGATATATTACTGCTAAAGATTTTAATAAGAAACAACGTAAGAATTTGACAGGTTGGTATGTCGTAACTCCAGAGATATTTTATGGAACGTGCCGTTCTGTTGATAGCGGGTCTGATATAATAACATTTTCAGATGAAAATGAAATTACCGGATATATGTACCGAGGCGTAGCTAAGCTGACTGTGGATATTTCAAATTTACAAAGCCTTATTAATAAGACTGCAGGTGATCGTCACGTATGTTCTGTTGCATTGCTGGCCGACTCAGTAAAGCAGGCAGTAAGACTGGCTGATTATGAAAATTTCAAGACTCCGTATTTCCCATTTGATGAATTGGAATCACATGTTGTTAATGGATTTGGTGTGAGACAGAAAGAAACTCCTACTCATACGTTTACGGCTATAGCAATTGATGGATATGTTCCGACAGAACCTAAAGATGAAGAATGTCATGAATATGACAATAGTCTTGTTACATTTGAAACATTTTTACTTCCTACCCAAACCCGTCTGTTTATGAGATATTCAAAAGGTACGGATTCAGGACTAACACATTATGGTGAAGAAATAACAGGTGATGCCTTGCTTTTAGTTAATAATAAATCTGACGGTATGCAAGCGACTGGAGTAATCGATCCGATTGCAGGAGGTGAATTTGTTTATTTCCGTAGGAATCAGAGATATTCAATTACTGTTGATTGGGCTCAATTACAAGAAGATTTGAATATGGGTAATGCCGCCTTCCGTGATTATGTGGAAACAACATTGGTTGTTAAATAAATTTATATTGTAGTCGTCTCATAAAGTTTACAGTGATAGGAATCAAGTTGAATTATGAAAACTTCAAGACTTTACAACATATTAATCCTGCTTTGCCTTGCGCTGGTGCCTTGTGCGGCTAATGCGCAAGAGCAAGAGGTGATAGGGCAGGAGCAGCTTGGCGGCCGCAAGGCGTTGGTGGGCAAGGGTTGCGTAGTCAACCAGTTTGCCACTAACGTGCAGTTGCTCAGCGGCATATCGGGACTTGAAAACCTCGTAGACGAAGACCTCGACAACTTCGCCACGTTCACTACTGGCGTTGCCGTAGGCGTTACGGAGCAGCCGCTCTTCAGCGTCAAGGATATCAACAACACTTACGCAGCCGGCACCGAGGCCGGCATCTGCATGGTGTCGAGCCAGAGCGGAGGCCTGCTCTCGCTCAGCGTGATACAGATGTTCTCGATTCTCATTTACAACGACGGCAAGCTGGTTGAAACCATATCCGACTTGGAGAGCGGACAGGCCGGCAGCGGCGTCGGGCTCGACCTTATCAAGATACCCGGCTCTGACAACATGGCCGTCAACCTTACGTGTACTCCCAAGCATGACTTCGACGAGCTTTACGTAGTGCAGAGCGGCGGACTCGACGTAAGCGTAATCAAGGAGCTTAAGTTTAAGTACGCCTTCGTGGGTGCGCCCCGCCAGTGCGTGATGACCGATAACGGCATAAAGGAATACGGCGGCAATGACGCTAAGGTGAAAGCCAACGCCTCGTGCACCGTGGCACTGATACCCACGCCGACGGTAGACGCAGACAACCTTGTCGACGACGACCTGACCAATGCCACGAGCATCGTCAGCGTTCTCTCCATCGGATATAAGGGTGCGGCAAAGTTGTCTACCGACCCCGACGAGCCATATTGCGGCGTAAAGAACCGCAACCCTGAGCCTACCGTTACCTTCCCCGCCGGCAGCGAGGTGGGCTTCGTCTACACCAACGGCTCGGCCCTTGACCTCGCCTTGGGCAACTACATCGAGGTAAAGGTCTACAACACCGACGGCACCACCCAGACCGAGCGCATCGAGGCCGGCGTGCTGTCGCGCGGCGTGGACGAGGGCGGCAAGATGACCTCGTCGGTAGTGGCCGACAAGGAGTTTTACGCCGTGGAGATAGGCTTCTATGCCGCCGTTAACGTAAACCTCGGAACCATCAACGTGCATTACGCCTACGTAAACGAGCCGCCCATGGTGAACCACCACTGCCCGATAAACCCGTCGGTAAGCAGCGAGATTTGCGACGTGCAAGGCACTTACCAACTGTTGTCTAATCCGTCGCTGTCGGTGCAGTGGAGCCTGAAAAGCGCCGACCCCTTTACTGACTATGCAGGAGAGAGCTGGCCTGAAGACCTGAGCCAGGTAGTTATGGTTACGCCGAGCGGTGCCGTGACCTTCCACGACACTGAGGACGTAACGTATAGCGGAGTGTTCGTCTTTGAGGCTACTTCGGTAGGCTGCACGCACAGTCCGAAATGTACGGACATAGTCACAATAACGCGCGGCAGCAACCTGCATAATCCGCAGGAATGCTCAACGCCGATAATCGGCGACGACTATGCGTTGTCCGAAGGTCCGCATGAGGTTGACGGCTCGCTCTTGACGATATATGAGAATATTGAAGGCCGTGAGAACATATTGGATGGTAACGATGATTCTTATGCCACTTACGACAAAGGAATATCATTGGCAAGCAATCTTCATATAATCGGCGTGAAGACCAAAGACGGTAGCCCTTTCAAGTTGACCGACGAGACACCGGACGCTCCGAAGGACAAGCGCATAGGCTTTATTATCTCTACCGACAACACCGTGCTTACGGCCGACGTGCTGCAATTCTACGTGATACGTTGTTATGACAACAAAGGCAACAAGGTATATGAAAGCCCGATTGAGGAAGCCAACGCCGTAGGCGTGGACCTTATAGGCGACAGCAACACGAAGAAAGTGCGTTACAGTATAGCCGTGCCTGCGCGTGACGACGACGGCAAACCGATTGAGTTCAGCGAGTTCACCTTGTGGACGGCGGGCGTGCTGAGCCTCACCATTGAGAGCCTGCACATCTACAACGCGTTTATCGAGGACGAGGCCGCCAACTGCAGCGACCCGTTGAACTGCGCCGAGTTTATCACCGCCAACAGCGGCGCTACGGCGTATCCTATGTTGCCGTTCCAGCTGGCATCTGTGGCAGGAGCCATGGAAGACTTAGGCAACCTTATTGACATAGACGAAAACCAGGAAACTTTCTTCCGCTACCATAACACCGTGCAGGCGGGTTCGGGCCTTGTAGTTGCCGTTAAGCTCGGCAAGACCGTTGACTACC
>CALUIJ010000030.1 GCA_944320675.1 uncultured Prevotella sp. | reverse complement strand
ATGGTGCGCTCGCCGTTCTGGGTTATGCACCCGTCGCTCAGCAAGAACATAACCGTAAGAAACGTCACCGTGCACAACGACGGCCCTAACGGCGACGGCTGCGACCCCGAGTCGTGCGAGAACGTGCTGATAGAAGGCTGCGTGTTTGACACCGGCGACGACTGCATCGCCATCAAGAGCGGACGCAACGAAGACGGACGCGAGGGCGGCAAGGGACGCTACACCGGCATACCGAGCAAGAACATCATCGTGCGCAACTGCGTGATGAAGGACGGCCACGGCGGCGTAGTCATCGGCTCTGAAATCTCTGGCGGATGCAACAACGTGTTCGTGGAGACCTGCAAGATGGACAGTCCCAACCTCGACCGCATACTGCGCATAAAGACCAACTCGTGCCGCGGCGGAGTCATCGAAGACATCTACATGCGCAACGTAGAGGTAGGCCAGTGCGCCGAAGCCGTGCTGAAGATAAACCTCGACTACGACCCGAAAGAGGTAGGCCGGCGCGGATTCTATCCCATCGTGCGCAACGTCTACATGGAGAACGTTACCTGCCAGAAGAGCAAGTACGGCGTTATGGTCGTAGCATTCGACGACCGCACCAACGTTTACAACATCAACGTGAAGAACTGCAAGTTCGACGGCGTTTACGAAAAACCGGTCTACATCACCGGCCAGACGAAGGACATGAACTACGAAAACCTGTTCGTCAACGGTTCGCTCGTGCTCAACGAGTATCCTTATAAGAATTACAGCGAATGGCTCACCCACTCTGAGATGCAGCGCATACCCGACCCCTGCATGCTCGACTTCGCCACGAAGCCCAAATGGGGCTACGTCGTAGGCATAGAGCAGGAGGCGATGCTCGACACTTATCTCGCCTACAAGGACGAAAGCATCATAAACTACCTGAAGCAATATCCGGCGAAGATGATCGACGAGAAGGGCAACATCACGGGCTATAAGTACGAAGACTTCAACCTCGACAACACCCGCCCCGGCCGCTACATCCTGCGCATGTACCAGCTGTTCCCCGAGAAGAAACTCGAAAAGGCGCTCAAGACAATCTTCAAGCAGCTCGAAAAGCAGCCGCGCACGAAGGACGGAGTGTGGTGGCACAAGGCCATCTACGCCCACCAGGTATGGCTCGACGGCGTTTACATGGGCCACCCCTTCTACACTATGGGCGCCCCGATACTCAAGGGCGAGAAGAAGGCCAAGAAGTATTACGACGACGCCTTCGAGCAGATTTCAAAGACGTTCAACCGCACTTACGACGAGAAGACCGGACTGTGGAAGCACGCTTGGGACGAAACGCGCAAGATGTTCTGGGCCAACCCCGAGACAGGTCTCTCGCAGCACACATGGGCGCGCGCCCAAGGCTGGTACGCAATGGCCATACTCGAAGTGCTCGACGCGCTGCCCCAGGACTACGAGAACCGCGGCAAGCTGATCGAAATGCTCAACGACGTGATGAAGGCCACCGTGAAATACCAGGACAAGAAGACCGGCGTATGGTATGACGTGATGGACGTTGACGACCCGCGCAACTATCTCGAGGCCACTGCTTCGTCGATGTTCGCATACGTGCTACTGAAAGGCTCACGCCTCGGCTACTTCGACAACACGCTCAAGGAGGCCGGGCTCAAGGCTTACAAGGGCATACTTAAGGAATTCGTCAAGGTCAACGCCGACAAGACGCTCTCGCTCACACGCTGCTGCGAGGTGTCTGGCCTCGGCCCCGACAATCCAAAGAGCCGCCGCCGCGACGGTTCGTTTGAATACTACATCAGCGAACCAATCCGCGACAACGACGGCAAGGGCGTAGGCCCGTTCATCTGGGCGTCGCTCGAAATGGAGAAGATGGGCTACGACGTGGAGAAGCTGAACAAGTAATGACACTCAATAAGAGGTATTCATAAGCATTAAGGAGCTACCGGAAAACGACGGGACACGGCCCCGTCCGGCTTCCGGTGACTCCTTAATCAAAACACACCTCCGAAACCATGCCAAGAAACAAACAATATAAAGATTAATCACAAACAATAAAGAATGAAAAAACAAATTTTACTCTTTGCAGCGGCAGCTTTAGGCGCAACCGCTGCCATAGCGCAAAACGACGCCCCGGCGTTCCCGGGGGCCGAAGGCCACGGCCGGTACGTCACTGGCGGACGCGGCGGAGTGGTCAAGCATGTGACCAACCTTAACGACGACGGCCCCGGCTCGTTAAGGCAGGCCGTGAAAGGCTCGGCGAAGAAGATCGTCGTATTCGACGTATCAGGAGTAATAGCCTTACGTTCCGACCTGAAAATCGGAGCCAACACCACCATCGCGGGACAGACTGCGCCGTATCCCGGCATCACGCTGCGCTACCGCACGGTGCGTCCTGACGCCGACAACGTTATCGTACGCTTCATCCGCATACGCCGCGGACAGGAGAAGGATGTCAACGACGGAGCCGACGCTATCTGGACGAGGGAGAACACAGGGATGATATTCGACCACTGCTCGTTCAGCTGGAGCATCGACGAGGTGGCCTCGTTCTACGACAACAACAACTTCACAATGCAATGGTGCACCGTGGCCGAAAGCCTTAACAACGCCGGACACGACAAGGGCGCGCACGGCTACGGCGGTATATGGGGCGGCAAGCTGGCCAGCTTCCACCACAACCTGATAGCCCACGTGTCGAACCGCGTTCCCCGTTTCAACGGCGCACGTTATGAATGGAACGGATACACCGGCAACATGCAGTACGACGAATACAAGTGGGCGAACACCGTGCTGGCCGAGAATGTCGACTTCCGCAACTGCGTGATGTACAACTGGGGCAACAGCAACGGATGCTACGGCGGCCCCGGCGGCGGACAAATAAACATCGTAAACAATTATTACAAAGGCGGACCGTCGACCCCCGACAGCAAGGCGCAACGCGTGACACAGGTTTCGGTGGCCTCGTCAGGCAACTCGGAAGAGAACCCGAACACCATGGGCATGACAAGCCGCTACTATATCAACGGAAACACTACTGAGACAAACAGCGGAAAAGTGACCGAAAACAGGGACTGGGACGGTGTTGACTTCGACAAGGGCGTGTTCACAATCGACGGCGAGACATGGAGCCTCGATACGCACAACATGTATGGCGACGGCGTGGAACACAAGGCCAACGGCGACGGCGACATGTGCGTGAGGATAAAGATGGACGAGCCGACGCTTGCAGGCGAAGTAACCACGCACTCGGCTCAAACGGCTTTCGAAAAGGTCATGGCCTATTGCGGAGCATCGCTTCACCGCGACGACGTAGACGCACGCTACATGGAAGAAGCACGCACGGGCACGGCTACGTATAAAGGCTCGGTTACGGGCGACGAGGGCCTTATCGACATCGTTGCCGACGTGAACGGATACACCGAGGAGAACTTCCCGTCGGAGACACGCGCCGACGACTTCGACACAGACCAGGACGGCATGCCCGACTACTGGGAAACGGCCAACGGTCTCGACCCGAACAACCCCGACGACGCCAACCTCTATACGCTCGACACGGAGAAAGGCTGGTACACAAACATTGAAGTGTACATCAACTCTATCGTGGAGCCGATAGTTAAAGCGCAGAACGCCGACGCTATCGAGGCTGTGAACGAATATTACCCGGCATGCGTACCGGCCACCGGCATAGAAGACGCTCCTGCCGTATCGTCGGAAGTGGAGAAGATCGAATACTTTACGCTCGGCGGAGCCAAGGTGGGCGAACCCGTAAAGGGCATCAACATACGTAAGATAACTTACACCGACGGCAAGACGGCCACCGACAAGGTTATCAAGTAATGACACACCTTTATTTATATATATACGGAGGGAAACATCTTGGCGGATGTTTCCCTTTATTTGTTCCAAACGCCGTCTTAACAAGATTTTAATGCGAAAACATTTTACCTTTAAAATAAAAACGCTATATTTGCAGAAAGTTGTAAACATTATTACATTAACCCTTTAATTTTTTACGATTATGAACAAAGCTTTACGTTTATCATTAGTAAGCCTGCTCACGCTGTTCTTCGGTACGGCCATCGCGCAGACCACGTTCGACTTCAACAATGACTACGCTACGCTGTTCCCGTCGCTCCCGGGCACGTCGAGCAACGACAGCCACGACGGCGACTTCAACGAAGCCACCACTTGCACGCTCAACGGTATATCGATAACCGTATCGGCAAAGGAACCAGACAACAACAACGCCAATCGCATTTGGTCGGGCACACCGCGCCTGCGCATGTACTCGGGTACGCTTACAGTCACGGCACCCGAAGGGAAAAACCTCTCGAGCATCGAGATCGACAACGGCAAATGGAACAACGGCAACACCGTAGACAACGGAACGCTTGACGGAGCGAATTGGACGGGCACGGCCAACAGCGTCGTATTCGACATCGCCGGCAACACCCAGATCAACTCGATAACCGTCTACATCGAAG
>CALUIJ010000029.1 GCA_944320675.1 uncultured Prevotella sp. | reverse complement strand
CCACGGCATATTCAGACTTCCACACGTATGCCTGCGAGTGGTCGGCCGAGAAGATGATATTCTACGTTGACGGCGAGGAACTGCTCACATACGTCAACGACGGCACCGGCAAAGACGCATGGCCGTTCGACGCTCCGTTCTACGTCATACTCAACCTTGCCTGGGGCGGCTCGTGGGGTGGCCAGCAGGGCGTCGACGAGAGCTGCCTGCCGGCTACGATGGAGGTTGACTACGTGCGCGTGTTCCAGAAGCAGTGAAGGCCCGGAGTACGGACATGCGGCGTGGCGGAAACGGCCTTTCCGCCCCCGCCGCGCCTTCCTACAGTTCGCTCCCGCCGTCTTTTACCATAAACTAATGTAGCTACATGAGAATCTTTTTATCAATCCTTTTATTCTTCATGCTCGCCGCCACGTCAGTGGCCGACGGGCATTTTGTCCGTGTAAAGGGCAAGGACTTGGTCAAGCCCGACGGCTCCAAGCTCTACGTCACCGGCACCAACCTCGGCAACTGGCTCAACCCCGAGGGCTACATGTTCGGCTTCGAGAAGACCAACTGCGAGTGGATGATCGACCTCATGCTCAAGCAAATGGTCGGCCCTGACAGGGCCGCCGCATTCTGGCGCGCCTTCAAGGACAACTACGTCACGCGCGACGACGTGCGCTTCATCGCCTCCACCGGCGCCAACACCATCCGCCTGCCCTTCAACTACAAACTCTTCACCGACGAGGACTACATGGGGCTGGCGGCCGCGCAGGACGGCTTCGCCCGCATCGACAGCGTTGTCGGGTGGTGCAGGGACTACGGCCTTTACCTCATCCTCGACATGCACGACTGCCCCGGAGGGCAGACCGGCGACAACATCGACAACGGCTACGGCTATCCCTGGCTCTTCGAGAGCGAGGCCTGCCAGCGGCTGTTCGTCAAAGTGTGGCGCGCCATAGCCTCGCGCTACAAGGACGAGCCGGTCATCCTCGGCTACGAGCTGATGAACGAGCCCGTGGCCCACTACTTCGACGATAAGGACGAGCTTTGCTCGCGCATCGAGCCGCTCTACAAGCGCGCCGTCAAGGCCATACGCGAGGTTGACCCCAACCATGTCATACTGCTCGGCGGCGGCGTATGGAACAGCGACTTCTCGATGTTCGCCGACTGGAAGTTCGACTCAAACATCATGTACACGTGCCACCGCTACGGCGGCCCGGCCACGGCCGAGGCCATAAAGGGCTTCATCGACTTCCGCGACAAGACCGGCCTCCCCATGTACATGGGCGAGACGGGGCACAACACTGACGAGTGGCAGGCCGGCCTCGTGCGCGTGATGCGCGACAACAACATCGGCTATACGTTCTGGCCGTACAAGAAGGTCGACAACTCTTGCATGAACGCCGTCGTCCGCCCCGAGGGCTGGGACAGCGTGGTCGTCAAGTTCGCCGAGGCCCCGCGCGCCACGTTCGCCGAAATGCGCGCCGCCCGTCCCGGCCAGGCCGAAGCCTGGCGCATACTGTCACAGTATCTCGAAAACGTGAAGTTCGCCAACTGCCGTCCGCAGGCTTCATACATAAAGTCGATGGGGCTGAAGGCCGAATGAATGAATCAAAAACCCTTATAACCATAATTTTAACAAACAACCCACTATGAAGAAGATATTGGCAGCGGCGGCTCTCGCCGTATGCGGCGCCGCCCAGTCATGGGGACAGGCACTGCCCGTCTACCTTGACGATACCAAACCGATAGAGCAACGTGTGGAGGACGCCCTCGGACGCATGACTACGGCCGAGAAGATAGCCGTCATCCACGCCCAGAGCAAGTTCAGCTCGCCAGGCGTGGCACGCCTCGGCATACCCGAGTTCTGGACCGACGACGGTCCCCACGGCGTGCGTCCCGACGTGCTTTGGGACGAATGGATGCAGGCCGGGCAGACCAACGACTCGTGCGTGGCCTTCCCCGCGCTTACGTGTCTTGCCGCAACGTGGAACCCCTCGATGGCTTACGCCTACGGAACGGCCCTCGGCGAGGAGGCCCTCTACCGCGGCAAGGACATGATTCTCGGCCCGGGAGTCAACATCCTGCGCACTCCGCTCGGCGGACGCAACTTCGAATACCTTGGCGAAGACCCCTTCCTGGCCTCGCGCATGGTAGTTCCCTACATCCAAGGCATGCAGGCCCAGGGCGTGGCCGCTTGCGTTAAGCACTTCGCATTGAACAACGACGAGGAGTACCGCAACCAAGTGAACGTCGTAGTTGACGACCGCGCGCTATACGAAATCTACCTGCCGGCCTTCAAGGCCGCCGTACAAGAGGGCCGCGTATGGGGCCTTATGGGCGCCTACAACCTGTATAAGGACCAGCACAACTGCCACAACCAGTACCTGCTAAACGACATATTGAAGGGCGAGTGGGGGTACGACGGCGTTGTGGTGAGCGACTGGGGCGGCACGCACGACACCCGCCAGGCTGCCCTGCACGGGCTCGACATGGAGTTCGGAACGTGGACCGACGGCCTCTCATTCGGTGCTTCGAACGCATACGACAACTACTACCTCGCCCGTCCCTACCTTGAGATGATACAGAAGGGCGAGCTTACCACGAAGGAACTTGACGACAAAGTGCGCCGCGTGCTGCGCCTCTTCTTCCGCACGACGATGGACCGCGGCCGCGGACTCGGCTCGATGAACTCCGAGGCCCACTATGCCACGGCGCGCCGCATAGCAGGCGAGGGCATTGTATTGCTGAAGAACGACGGCGGCATACTGCCTTTAGACACCGCGAAGGCGCTCCGTGTGCTCGTGGTAGGCGAGAACGCAATCAAGATGATGACCGTGGGCGGCGGCAGCTCGTCGCTCAAGGCGCAGCGCGAGACGCTCCCCTTGGAGGGCATGCAGCAGTGGCTGGGCGACAAGATAAAGGTTGAGTACGCCCGCGGATACGTGGGTGACACTACGGGAGAGTACAACGGAGTGGTGGCCAAGCAGAAACTCTACGAGCCGCGCACGGCCGACGAGCTGCTGGCCGAGGCCGTTGAGAAAGCCAAGACGGCCGACTACGTTGTGATGTTCGGCGGACTTAACAAGGGCGACTACCAGGACGCGGAGGGCCACGACCGCAAGGAGTACGGCCTGCCCTACGGACAGGACCGCCTGATAGAGGCGCTCGCCGAGGCCAATAAGCACTTCGTTTACGTCAACATATCGGGCAATCCGGTTGCCATGCCGTGGAGCGGCAAGGTGAAGGCCATCGTGCAGGGCTGGTTCCTCGGCTCTACGGCCGGCGAGGCCCTGGCCGACGTGCTTACCGGGCGTGTCAACCCGTCGGGCAAGCTGCCCTATTCGTGGATGGCGAAGCTCGACGACTACGGCGCACACAAGCTCGGCACGTACCCCGGAACGTGGCGCGCCGGCAATAAGATCATCGACGAGGAGTATAAGGAAGGCATCTTCGTGGGCTACCGTTGGGCCGACAAGGAGAAGCTGAAGCCTACGTTCGCCTTCGGCCACGGTCTGAGCTACACCACCTTCAAGCTCGGTAAGGCCACTGCCGACAAGGCCGAAATGGCGCAGGGCGACAGCATAACGTTCACCCTCGATGTTACCAATACCGGCAAGAAAGCCGGCTCAGAGGTGGTGCAGCTGTACGTGCGCGACTGCGAGTCGACGCTCGTGCGCCCCTACAAGGAGCTTAAGGCGTTCAAGAAGGTGAGCCTCGCGCCGGGCGAGACCAGGCAGGTAAGCCTGACGATAGGCCGCGACGCGCTGAGCTTCTTCGACGACAAGGCCCATGAGTGGAAGGCCGAGCCGGGCGACTTCGAGGCCCTTATCGGCAACGCTTCGGACAACCTGACCCAGAAAGTGAAGTTTACGTTAAAATAAAATACGAATGCCCGCCTTGCGGTCATTCCTTGGGAATTTAAAGAATTTAAAGAAGTTATCACTCCGCTGACGCTCCGTTAGAAGTTAAAGCCAAATGTCTTGTATGGACGTACAAGACTATAGGCTCTAAATTCTTTAACTTCTTTAAATTCTTTAACTTCCCGATGAATGATAGCTTTGCAGGCATTCATAAAACAAGAAACCGATGAAAACTATAAGAAAAACAATCGCAGCCGCCGCGGCGTGCATGCTCGCGCTGCCAGGCATGGCGCAGACGGAGGCTATGGACAAGTTCGTCGGCGACCTTATGTCGCGCATGACGCTGCAAGAGAAGATAGGGCAGCTCAACCTACAGGTGGCCGGCGACATCACCACCGGGCAGGCCCAGGACACCCAGGTGGCCGGCATCATCAAGGCCGGAGGCATGGGCGGAGTGTTCAACCTTAAGGGCGTAGAGAAGATACGCGAGCTGCAGAAGATAGCCGTAGAGCAGAGCCGGCTGGGCATACCGCTGCTCGTAGGCATGGACGTGATACACGGATACGAGACGATATTCCCCATTCCGTTCGCCATGTCGTGCTCGTGGGACATGCAGGCCGTTGAGGAGGCCGCGCGCATAGCCGCCAAGGAGGCTTCGGCCGACGGTATAAACTGGGTGTTCAGCCCGATGGTTGACATCTGCGTCGACGCCCGCTGGGGCCGCATATCCGAGGGAAACGGCGAAGACCCCTACCTCGGCTCGGAGATAGCGCGCGCCATGATACGCGGCTACCAGGGCGACTATTCGAGCCGCGAGAACGTAATGGCCTGCCTGAAGCACTACGCCCTGTACGGCGCCGTTGAGTCGGGACTCGACTACAACACGGTCGACATGAGCCGCCTGCGCATGTTCAACCAGTACTTCCCGCCCTACAAGGCGGCCGTCGAGGAAGGCACGGGCAGCGTGATGTCGTCGTTCAACATCGTCGACGGCGTGCCCGCCACGGCCAACCGCTGGCTCTTGGACGACGTGCTGCGCAAGCTGTGGAAGTTCGACGGCTTCGTGGCCACCGACTACGGCTCGATAGGCGAAATGATACCCCACGGCGTGGGCGGCGACCTTAAGCACGCTTCGGCCATGGCACTCAATGCCGGCACCGACATGGACATGTGCTCGATGGGATTCCTTACCACGTTGGAGCAGTCGTTGAAGGACGGCTCCGTGAGCGAGGAGGCCATCGACAAGGCTTGCCGCCGCGTGCTCGAAGCAAAGTATAAGTTAGGACTCTTCAAGGATCCCTACAAGTACTGCGACCCCAAGCGGCGCAAGACCGACATCTTCACCGCCGAGAACCGCGCCGCCGCGCGCCGCATAGCCGCCGAGACCTTCGTGCTGCTGAAGAACCAAGGCGGCATCCTGCCGCTCAAGAAGCAGGGCAAGATAGCCCTCGTAGGCCCGCTGGCCGACACCCGCGCCAACATGGCCGGCACGTGGTGCGTGGCCTACACGCCCGACCGCTACTCTACGCTTAAGGAGGGATTCGAGCGCGCCTTGGCCGGCAAGGCCGAGCTGCTGTACGCCCAAGGGTGCAACCTCATGGCCGACTCCTTGCGCCAGCGCGCCGCCGAGTTCGGCAAGACAATCGCCCGCGGCGACGACGCGGCCCTTAAGGCCGAGGCCCTTAGGGTGGCCGCGCAGGCCGACGTGATAGTATGCGCCATGGGCGAGAGCGCCGACATGTCGGGCGAATGCGCCAGCCGCTCCGACCTGCGCCTGCCCGACGTGCAGCGCGCGCTGCTCGCCGAACTTGTAAAACTGGGCAAGCCCGTAGTGATGCTCAACTTCTCGGGCCGTCCAACGGTGCTCACCTGGGAGCAGGACAACGTCGACGCGATACTCAACGTATGGTTCGGAGGCAGCGAGGCGGCCGACGCGATATGCGACGTGGTGTTCGGCGACGTAGCCCCGGGCGGACGGCTTACCATGACCTTCCCGCGCGCCACGGGCCAGCTGCCCATGTATTACAACCACCTGAATACCGGCCGACCAGTGCCCGAGGGCACGAAGGACTTCCGCAAGTACGCCACTAACTGGCTCGACAACGTTAACGACCCCCTCTATCCATTCGGCTACGGCCTTACGTACACCACGTTCGCCTACGGCAAGCCTACGGTCACCGGTTCGGGCCGCACGTTCAAGGCGTCGGTAACGGTTACCAACACGGGCACGAGGGACGCCTACGAAGTGGTGCAGCTCTACGTGCGCGACCCCGTGGCATCCGTTGCGCGCCCCGTCAAGGAACTTAAGGGCTTCCGCCGCGTCATGCTGAAGGCAGGCGAGAGCAAGGAAGTGACGTTCGACTTGACCGAGAAAGACCTCTCTTACTACGATGCCGAAGGCCGCGCCGTGTTCGAGCCGGGCCGCTTCGACATCATGATAGGCGGCGACAGCCGCGCCGTGCAGACGGTAAGCGTTACGGTGGAATGAGCCCGGCGCGCAACGCGCTGATACGCAACGCTTTATGAAAGGCCGTCTTTTGCCGCGCAAAAGACGGCCTTTTACGTCGCAATAAGTAACCTTTTGGAAAGCAAAACGTGACGAATTAAGAGATAAGGTATGTTTGCAGTAAATAGGGTGAATTGTTTGTATTATTTTATTTTTGTCTTTTTCGGGAAAAATATTACTTTTGCAATTGTATTATTATTATTTGAATGACTTTGAAAAAGAAAGATATTGATAAAGTAAGACTTGTAGATTTCCCGAAAGGAATTGATTCGCAAAATGGCGTGGCCATATATGGTGAAACGAGCTTGGAAAGCCAAATGGCAGTGTTAAGCCGTTTCCTACATTCCGATAAGTCGGAATCAGAATATATGGACAGGCAAGAGATATTGTATGCTATCCGTAAATACTTGGAACGGGAGAAAAGTGTCGCAGATGATGAAATAACAGATGAATATGTAGAGAAAATCTCTGAAGATCCTGTTTGTTGCAATTTGTTTTCCGATTTTTTCTACGTTCCGTTTCCATCTCCAAAGAAACCGAAATTCACTTTTATTGATTTGTTTGCCGGTATGGGTGGCTTCCGGCTGGCCATGCAGGCGCAAGGGGGCAAGTGCGTCTTTTCATCAGAATGGAACAAATATGCGCAAAAGACATATTTTGCCAATTTTGGCGAGATGCCTTTCGGAGATATAACAAAAGAAATAACCAAAAGATACATACCTGAGCATTTTGATGTCTTGTGCGCGGGATTTCCGTGCCAGCCTTTTTCCATTGCAGGGGTCTCTAAAAAGAAAAGTTTAGGACGCGAAACCGGTTTTAAAGACAAGACACAGGGAACTTTATTTTTTGATGTCGCAGATATTATAAGCCGCCACAGACCAAAGGCTTTTTTTCTCGAAAACGTAAAAAATCTTGTCTCACACGACAAAGGTAATACTTTCAGGATTATTAAAGGCACTCTTGAAGAGTTGGAATATTCCGTTCATTATCTTGTAATGGACGGCCAAACTTACGTACCGCAGCACCGTGAAAGGATAATGATTGTAGGATTTAACCGTGACGTATTCCACGGAGAAGAAAACTTTACGTTTCCCGAACAAAAACAATCACTACGGACGATAAGGGATATATTGGATCCAGAAGTTGATAAGAAATACACCTTAAGCGACAGACTTTGGAACTATTTGCAGGCGTACGCAGAGAAACACCGTGCAAAAGGGAACGGATTCGGATATGGATTAGCTGATCTTGACGGCGTTTCGCGAACTCTTAGTGCAAGGTATTATAAGGATGGTTCGGAGATATTGATTCCGCAAGGTGATGGCATGAATCCGCGGAAGTTGTCTCCACGTGAATGCGCAAGGCTCATGGGGTATCCGGATAAGTACCGTCTCGACCAAGTGTCGGATGTCCAAGCATACCGTCAATGTGGTAATTCAGTCGTAGTTCCTTTGATTACGGCGGTTTCGGAACAAATAATAAAAACAATTAGAACTTATGAGCAACATATTGGATGCGGCGATATGGGGCGTGCAACAGTCTAAAGCTGCATTTTGCCGTTTCATAACAGGGAATGACACAGGTGCGACAGGAAGCCACCAAGCAGGTTTCTATATACCTAAATGTGCGTCGGCCCTTCTTTTTGACGAGCCGGGAAAGAAGGGTGAGAATAAAGAAAAGGTTGTGAAGATAACGTGGCAAGACGATTTCATAACGGAAAGTTGCATGAAGTATTATGGAAAAGGCACGCGCAATGAATACCGTATAACGCGTTTTGGACGTAATTTCCCATTTCTCGAAGATGATAATGTTGGTGATTTGCTCGTCATAGTTAAGTATACGGAAGAGGATTATTCAGGCTATGTTCTTTGTTCGGACGAAGATATAGATGGCTTTTTCGCTTATTTTAATCTTGCCCCGAATGAGACTAACCAGCTTATTAATACAATGGGCGATACCAACAGTAGGGAAAGGGTTGTGCTTTTACTGCAGCAATTTATAGCCCGTTTTGATAAATTCCCCGAGACGAGGCAGATGTCGGCCGGGGCGCGCCTGTGCTATAATGAGGCTTTTGGTATGAAGGATGCGAAGGTTAGGGAAAAACCTGATGATGTCTTATTAAATTGGATAGAAACAGAGTTCATGCTTTTTAGGCTCATGGAAGAGAAACTTTATTCAAGTGTCATATCCAATCCGTTTCCCGATGTTGAAAGTTTCGTGAAAACAGCCAATGAAATACTTAACCGTAGGAAGTCCCGTGCAGGAAAATCGTTGGAGCACCATTTGTCAGACTTATTTACAAGGAATGGTCTTGTTTTTGAAGAACAGGTAGTAACGGAAGAGAACAAGAAACCTGATTTTATTTTCCCTAATGGTGAATGTTATCATAACATGTTGTTCCCAGTGGATGATTTGGTGGTCTTGGGCGCTAAGACGACTTGTAAGGATCGTTGGCGCCAAGTGTTGACTGAAGCCGATAGGGTTGAATGCAAATATCTGTTCACACTTCAGCAAGGCATTTCCAAAAACCAGTTGAAAGAGATGTATGACGCTAAACTTACATTAGTTGTACCTCGTAAATATATATCAAGTTTTCCGGCCTCTTGGCAACATGAAATCAAAGATCTTGCCGGATTTATTCAAATGGTAAGAGCTAAACAAGAGCATTTGCCGAAATCTTATATTTTTAAATAAGAATTTGTCATTGTATGATAGTAAGTGTTGTAGGTACTGTTTTAGCATGTAAAAAATAACGAATGTACAATTTGTTGTTACTGAGCAATTTATGAAAGGCCGTCTTTTGCCGCGCAAAAGACGGCCTTTTACCGTGCGAAATGCGGCCTTTCGCAGGGCGGAAGACCGTGTTACGCAAAATTTACGGTTTTGATTTTGAAAATTCATGATATTGTCTTACCTTTGCATAAGGCAGACCTGCGCTCGGGAAATTGGAAGCAAGCTTCCTTTCCTCTCGCTTGTGTCGCCTTTGATTATATAGCTTTATTGCATTCCAGCATGATGAAAGTGTCTCTCGTGAGAATCTTGTTGTTGCTTGTGCCGGCTTTGTGCGTGTCCGTGCCCGCCGTCGCCGGCGTGCGTGCCGATTCGGTGTACAGGTGCATCGATGCCGCCATCGACAGCGCCGACGTGTACTTCCAGGCGCGCGAAGGCCGTATAAAAGCGTTGAAAGAACGGCTCGGGCGCAGGCCGGCCCCGGCCGTGCGTTACGAAGCCGAATTTAAGCTTTGGGAGGAGTACAGGCCGCTGTCCAACGATTCGGCCATAGTCTATATAGAGATGGCCGCCCGCACGGCTGCCGCCATGGGCGACATGGCCGCAGCAGCCAAGTGCAAGGCCATAGAGGCTTACCAGTGCTCGTCGTCGGGGATGTACATGGAGGCCCACGACCTGCTGTCGTCGATCGACCGGCAGGGCCTCTCGGGCGACGCCCTCGTGCATTATTACCGCTCACGCGCCCATTTGTACGGCGAGCTCGGGTGGTATTCGGCCGTGCCGAGGCTTAAGCGCCGCTACGCCGCGATGCAGCAGCTATATATCGACTCGCTGCTCTCGGTGACCGACGAGAGCCATCCTTTGTACCTTCAGTACATGGAGAAGCGCATGTACGATGCCGGCGACTATTACGGCGCGCTGCGCTATAACGACAAGTGGATGAGGATGAGCGGACACGTGCCCACCGAGTATGCCATCATAGCCTATTACCGCTACCTTGACTACAAGATGCTCGGCAACGAGGCGGAGTGGACTTACTGGGTGGCCATGTCGGCGCTGGCCGACATTCGCAACGGCACCACCGACCAGGCCTCGATGTGGGAGCTGGCCAACCACCTGTACACCGTGGGCGACGACAAGAGGGCTTACGAGTACATCGACTTCGTATGCGGGTGCATTGAGAAGTTCCATACCTCGATGCGCAGCATGCAGGTGCTGCCGGTGCTCTCGACCATAAGCAGCAAGTACCAGCAGGGCATGGCCTCGACCAACCACACGCTGTGGCTCCTCGTCACCGTGGTAAGCCTGTTCGCCATGTTCATCCTCGCCTTGCTCTTCTACGTCAACCGCCAGCGCAAGCGGCTCGCTCAGGCGCGCAACGAGCTGAGCCGGAAGAACGAGCAGCTGACGGCCCTCAACGCCGACATGAAGCAGGCGATGGACAGTCTCGACAAGTCGAACCGCCAGCTCACCGCCACGGGCGGACGGCTTAACGAGGCCGTGGCGGGCCTCGACGAGAGCAACCGCGTGAAGGAGAAGTACATCGGGCTCTTCCTCCGCCAGTGCTCGTCGTACATCGACCGCATGGAGGCCATGCGCCGCGAGCAGCTTGCGCTCATCAAGGGCAAGCGTTACGCCGAGCTTTACGACATGGTGAAGAAGCACGACTTCCGCGACAAGGAGCAGGAAGAGCTGTTCGAGATATTTGACTCCACGTTCATACGCCTCTTCCCGACGTTCGTCGACGAGTTCAACCAGCTGCTCCGTCCCGACAGCCGCATAGTGCTGCCCGACCAGTCGAAGCTCACCACGGGCGTCAGGATTTTCGCCCTGATACGCCTCGGCATCGACGACAGCTCGAAGATAGCCGAGTTCCTGCACTATTCGGTCAACACGATATACAACTACCGCGCCAAGATAAAGAACGGCGCGGCCGTCAACCGCGACGACTTCGAGGACCTGGTGAAGGCCATAGGCTCGCCCAAGAGCGTCGGCGGGGATAAGGCCGGCTCGGCCTGCGGTGCTTAGTGGGCGTCAGGAGGCCGTTCGCGGCGATTCGTTTGGTTATAAGGAAAAGATTATGAAGATAGCAGTATTCTGTTCGGCGAACTCCGACATCGGCACCGGATATTTCGAGACGGCCGCAAAGCTCGGCCGGTGGATCGGCGGAAACGGCCACACGCTCGTTTTCGGCGGTTGTAACTTAGGCCTTATGGAGTGCGTGGCGAAAGCCGTGCGCGGGGCAGGCGGGCGCACGGTGGGCGTGGTGCCGGCCATAATAGAGCGCGGCGGCAAGGCCAGTCCGAGCATGGACGTGTGCATACCGTGCGACAACCTGAGCGACCGCAAGGATCTGATGCTTGCCCAGTGCGACGCGGCCGTGGCCCTGCCCGGCGGCCTCGGCACGCTCGACGAGGTGTTCACCATGGCCGCCTCGGCCACCATCGGCTACCACCATAAGCCTATAATCGTGCTCAACGACGCCGGCTTCTACGACGGCCTCGTCGCCCTTCTCGACGACCTTCAGCGCAAAGGGGTTGTCCGTGGACGGTGGACCGACATAATAAAGGTGGTCGCCACGGTGGAGGAAGCAGTCTGCCTGTTAGTTTGAGGTTATACGGTTTTACGGTTATACGGTCTTACGGTCGTTGGCGCATGGGGTTATACGGTTTTTATGAACGTCCGTAATAACCCTGATGATTTCACCCTCTTTTAAGAAGTCTGCAGCATACCGTCATTCCGGGCTTAGACCCGGAATCCAGTATTTACGGTTTAATTACCATAAATGTTTTTTCTGGATTCCGGGTCTAAGCCCGGAATGACGGTATGCTGCAGACTTCTTAAAAGAAGGGGATGGGTTGTTATAAAACCTTACAACCGCAAAACCCCATAACCATAAGACCTTACAACCGCAAAACCTTATGACCGTATAACCTTACAACCGCATGCCCCAACGACCGTAAGACCTTATAACCGCAAAACCTTATGACTTTCCTTTAAACATCTTATCAACCACAATGGCCACAGCTCCGTCGCCCGTCACGTTGCAGGCGGTGCCGAAGCTGTCCATGGCGATGTAGAGGGCGATCATCAAAGCCTGGTCTTGCTCGCCGAAACCGAGTATTGAAGCCAGCGGCGCAAGCGCCGCCATGATAGAGCCTCCGGGCACTCCGGGCGCGGCAACCATCATCACCGACAGCAGGAGGATGAAGCCCGTGAAGAGCACCGGGTCGTGGGGCATGCCCTTGAGCATGCATATCGTAAGGGCGCAGGCCGTTATCTTCATCACCGAACCCGACATGTGGATCGTCGCGCAGAGCGGAACGGTGAAGCCGGCCACGTCTTTGCTCACGCCGTTAAG
>CALUIJ010000028.1 GCA_944320675.1 uncultured Prevotella sp. | reverse complement strand
AGCTTGGATTGTCAAAGTCTGAATTTGGCAGAAAGATTGGTATTCCTCAACAAAATGTGAATAGAATACTTGAGAAACCAAATATAGACACAGAAAAGTTAATCACGATAAGTGAAGCACTTGGATACAACTTCTTTGCGGATTATTCAGGTGACCATAATGCTGTTGCCAACGGCGACGGTTCTGTAGCCGTTAGTGGTAACAACAATAGTAACGTTGTGGCTGGTGGAGAAACGGCTTTGCTTCAGGAGCGGATAAAGCACTTGGAGGAGTTGTTAGCGGAGAAAGAGAGACTGATACAGGTATTGATGGAGGGGAGGAAATGAAAGATTCAAGAACATATTATTTGTTCTTGGGAATACTTGTTTTTGTGGGGATTGTTTGCTCGTATGCACATACGATATTCCCTGTAATGGACGTTGATGAATACTTCGTTGATGAAAACAACGTCATCCATAATGCACTATGTCCATACAAAGGTGTGCCATGGTTTACGAATAAACAAAGCAAATATGAATTTATAAAAAACGGAGATTGGGAATTTTGCAATGAGTGCTTTTCGGAAGACGAAATAAGCAAATTGATGATGTTCCATGAATGCAATATTGAACTATACATAGATAATCTATTGCATAAAGGTGCATCAACAGAATATATTGATAGCAAACTTGAAGAAATGAAACTTGAATGATGAGAAAGATTGTAAATCTTATACCAATAGCCATAAGCATTATACTTGCATCATGCTCGAATGATGATGCAAACGTGTATGATGAAGTGCTGTCAAATACGACATGGCAGCGTACTTCATTAGACTTAGAGGCACCAACAACATCAACAGAAGAACAATTGTTTGTTGACATCCCAAAAGAAATTCTTGACCTATTGGAATATGATAATGTTCGCACTGAACAGAAAACAGATACCGTAAACAAGAACGTAGCGCAAACGAAAGAATCATTGCTTTCATTCGGCAATGATGAAAATTGCCAGTTGAAAGATATTATTCGCTACAAGGGAACATACCAGTTAGAAACGCTGGAAGTTGAGATAAGGCATTATCCAAATCAAACACACAGGATAGGAGATAATCAAAGGCAAACAACTGAAATCATCATTGAAGACGATAGTCTTATCGTAAAACGTCTTTATGATGGTATGCTGATGAGAGCTGATACAATATTATTCGGGATAGGAAATGAAAGAAAATATAAGAGTACGTCCATTGACGTGTCAGAGCCATTTGATTATGAGTTGGAAGATAAGATTGAAACGTATCACATGACGTACACGAGGAATGGCAATCGCTTAGAACTTGTTGGAGATAAAGACCTTTCAGGAGTGATAAGTGAGGATTTCAGCGAGATTGAGTTTAAGGAGATAGGAACTTTCGGAATATATTAATAAAAGGCAAATGTTAAAAACAGAAACAGATTGTTTGTCAAAGTGTTTGTCGGAGATATAAAAATTGGCATAGCTAACATCTTGCTGGTAAACTTGTTATATGCGTTCCGCTATTCGCCCTTCTAAGGCGTGGGTCTAGGGTTCGAATCCCTACGGAATCACCGACAAACTCCCGGAATCCCGAAACATGCGGATTTACGGGAGTTTTTTATTCTGCTGTAAGAATAAAATCCACGTATTTCTTCCACTTTCCGTATTTTCAGTACCGCCACGGTACCATTTGTCGCACCTACATTTCACTTTCCTGACAATAGTCGGAACATAAAAAGACGGAACATGAAAGCAACAGCTGCATTCAAGTTCCGTCATTACAATTTGTAAAAATCCTTTTCATCCCCTAACAGTATAAGCCATCGGGGAACTTCAACGATTAATAATTCTCAGCCTTAACCTGGAAGAAGCTCTGCGGATGGTTGCAAACAGGGCACATTTTAGGAGCGTTCTTGCCGATAACGATGTGTCCGCAGTTTGCGCACTGCCAAATGCAGTCGCCGTCCTTAGAGAATACCTTCTGCTCGTTCACGTTACCAAGAAGCTTGCGGTAGCGCTCCTCGTGAGCTTTCTCGATGGCGCCCACCATGCGGAACTTGGCGGCTATCTCCTTGAAACCTTCCTCGTCGGCCTCCTTAGCCATGCGGTCGTACATGTCGGTCCACTCGAAGTTCTCTCCTGCTGCGGCAGCCTCGAGGTTGCTTGCAGTATCCTTTATGTCGCCGCCTTCAAGGTATTTGAACCACAGCTTTGCGTGTTCCTTCTCGTTCTTAGCCGTCTCCTCGAAAATGTCGGCTATCTGCTCATACCCCTCTTTCCTTGCTTTCGAAGCGAAATAGGTGTACTTGTTACGGGCCTGTGACTCACCTGCAAAAGCCTCTTGCAGGTTTTTCTCTGTTTTTGTTCCTTTCAATTCTTTCATAATGCCTTTAATTATAAAATTTGATTATTGACACATAAAAATGTCTTCTAACAACGGCGGCAGCAACTTGACGCCGCAACGTCTTGCATCCTTGCCTACCGTTTAACTTATGCAAAGATAAGTATTTAATCTGAACGTACAATGATATTGAGCTTTTTTAACCCAAATAAGCCTTAATACGTCGGATTCGGTCAAATTGTTATCTCGCCGCATATCGACCGGCTCATGTGCATCCTCACAATCTTATTGTCGGTGAACCGGCCCTGAAGGCACATCAGTTTCGTCACGGCACTCTCAACCGTACTGTCATATCCGCTTATAACGCCCGTGGTCTTAAGCCTGTAGCCCGTGTCGTACCTCGACATTTCAACAGAGCCGGCAAGGCATTGGCTTATGTTCACTATCGTCAGCCCGCGCTTGCTGGCCTGCTGCAATATCCTTGTAAGCCATTCCTTTTTCGGAGCGTTGCCGCTTCCGAAGCTGCGCATCACGATTGAGCGGAGCTCGGCTGCGTCGAGCACGTGGCGGATGATGTTCTCCTGGAGCCCGGGAAACAGCGAGAACACCACCACGTTCGGGTCGATGGCCGTATGCGGAACCATGGGCTTGTCAAAATCGGGCTTCAGGATATATTCCTCATGATAAATTATGTTGACGCCGGCCTCGGCAAGATGAGGGAAATTGAACGACTCGAAGGCGTTGAACCCGTCGGCGTTCGTCTTGGTCGACCTGTTCCCCCTCAACAGTTTGCCGCTAAAGTAGATGCACACCTCGGGCACCATGGCCTTGCCGTCGTCATGGCACGCCGAAGCTATCTCGATGCTCGTTATAAGATTCTCTTTGCCGTCCGTGCGCAACTGGTTTATCGGCAACTGGCTGCCGGTAAGGATCACCGGCTTCGTAAGATTCTCAAGCATGAACGACAATGCCGAAGCCGTATAAGCCATGGTGTCGGTGCCATGGAGTATTACGAATCCATCATAACGGTCATACTTCTCCGTTATTATCCTTACGAGCTGCGACCATAGCCGAGGCGACATGTCGCTCGAGTCGATAGGTTGCGTGAACTGGTATGTCTCAATTCCAGTGTTAAGCATCGAGAACTCAGGCATGCAACTGACAAGGTGGTTGAAATCGAGAGGCTCCAACGCCCCCGTCTCGGGATTCTGCCCCATGCCTATCGTCCCGCCAGTATAAATCAATAACACTCGGTTGTTCCTGTTTTTTATCATTTGATTGTCCATGTTCATTGAAGATATGGTTAACTCCGTTTATGTATTTTATTTTGTGCAAATATAGCTTAAAATAATATGAAATCAAAAAATTTGATGTATATTTGCATAAATAAAAAGAATGAACTACAAATTATAATTAACTATTTAAAAGAAAACACAAACATGAAAAAATTTATGGATGAAAACTTCCTGTTGGAAACAGCCACTGCGCAGGATCTATTTCATAATCATGCGGCCAAAATGCCGATTATCGACTACCATTGCCACCTTATTCCCGAAATGGTCGCAAACGACCACAAGTTCAAGAGCATAACCGAGCTTTGGTTGGGCGGCGACCACTACAAGTGGCGCGCCATGCGCACCAACGGCGTCGACGAAAAATACTGCACCGGCACGGAGACCAGCGACTGGGAGAAGTTTGAAAAATGGGCGGAGACGGTACCCTACACTTTCCGCAACCCACTTTACCATTGGACCCATCTCGAGCTGAAAACGGCCTTCGGCATCGACAAGCTGCTCAGCCCGAAGACGGCCCGCGAAATCTACGACGAGTGCAACGAGAAACTCCAGCAGCCGGAATACACGGCGCGCGGCTTCATGCGCCGTTACAACGTGGAATGCGTATGCACCACCGACGACCCAATCGACGACCTGAGATACCACAAGCAGACGAAGGAAAGCGGTTTCGAGATAAAGATGATACCTGCATGGCGTCCCGACAAGGCCATGGCCGTTGACAACGCTAAGAATTTCGCCGACTACGTGACACGCCTCGGGGAAGTGGCAGGCGTAACGATATCTAAGTTCCAAGACCTCGTCGACGCACTCCAGAAGCGCCACGACTTCTTCAACGAGAACGGTTGCCGCCTGTCAGACCACGGCATCGAGGAATTCTACGACGAGCCGTACACCGACAGCCAGATCGAGACAATCTTCGAGAAAGCCATGCGCGGACAAGACTTGTCACAGCTCGAGATCCGCCAGTTCAAGCACTGCATGCTTACGGTATTCGCCGAAATGGACTACGACAGCGACTGGACACAGCAGTACCACTACGGTGCCATCCGCGACAACAACAGCCTGATGTTTAAGAAACTCGGCCCCGATACCGGCTTCGATTCAATCGGCGAGTTCAACACGGCCAAGGCCATGAGCCACTTCCTCGACCACCTGAACGCCGAAGGCAAGCTCACGCGTACCATATTATATACGCTTAACCCTTGCGCCAACGAGGTAATCGCGACAATGCTCGGCAACTTCCAAGACGGATCCTGCCCCGGCAAGATACAGTTCGGCAGCGGCTGGTGGTTCAACGACCAGCTTGACGGCATGACCCGCCAGATGAACGCACTCTCAGTGCTCGGCCTGTTGAGCCGCTTCGTCGGAATGCTGACCGACAGCCGCTCGTTCCTGTCATATCCGCGCCACGAATACTTCCGCCGCCTGCTTTGCAACCTGCTCGGCAACGACGTGGAAAAAGGACTGCTGCCCGACGACAAGGAAGCGTTATACAGGATGGTAGAGGATATCAGCTATTACAACGCGAAAAATTATTTCAAGTTCTAATATGTAAAACCCAAGATAAAGCCTCTTTTGCCTGAACCAAAACTCAGCAAGAGAGGCTTTTTGAAGCATTTTGTTTTTAAATATTTGTGAATCTCGGAAAATAAAAGTATTTTTGCAAAGTTTTACGATTTCATCACAACACTCAAATTATGAAAAAGATACTAGGTTTAGTAGCATCTGCCGTTCTCTGCCTGCTCCTGGGAAGCTGTGGCAGCGGTAAAAACATTGCTTATTTCAAAAATGCCGACACAATCAGCCTGGCAGCGTCAAAAGGCCTTTACGACGCTAGGATCATGCCCAAAGACCTGCTTACGATAACGGTAAGCACAACCGACCCGAAGGCATCAATGCCCTTCAACCTGTCAGTAACCAACACACTGAATTCGACCGGAACCCTCTACACCGGAGCCGGCGCTTTGCAAACATACCTTGTAGACAACGACGGTTACATCAATTTCCCAGTTGTCGGGAAGATTGACGTAGGCGGCCTGACGAAGCGCCAGTGCGAAAACCGCATACGCGAAAGCATACTGCCCTACATGGCTAAAACCGAAAACCCGATAGTGACTGTGAAAATGGCAAGCTTCAAGGTTGCCGTGGCAGGCGAAGTGAAATCGCCAGGCATATTCACTGTCGACCAAGAGAAAATCAGCATAATGGAAGCACTCGCAAGAGCCGGCGACCTTACAATTTACGGTAGGCGCGAAAACGTCCTACTGATACGCGAGGACTCTACGGGCGAAAAGTCCATCCACAGGATAAACCTGAACGACGCAAACCTGATTAACTCGCCGTACTATTACTTGCAACAGAACGACTACATTTACGTTGAACCGAACAAAGTGCAGGCCCAGAACTCAGCCATCGGCTCAAGCGTTACAATATGGTTCTCCGTGTTAAGCGTCGTCACATCCGTAGCATCCTTGGTTGTAAACGTATTAAAGTAACATACTTGGAATATGTGTGGCATTGTCGGTTACATTGGCGGAAAAGAAGCTTATCCCATTCTCATCAAAGGGCTTGGCAGATTGGAATATCGTGGATATGACAGTGCCGGGATGGCCCTGCTCAATGGGGAGGGGACGCTGAACGTATATAAGACAAAAGGGAAAGTCGCCGACCTCGACGCGTTCTGCAAAGACAAGAACGTGTCGGGGACGGTCGGCATAGCCCACACCCGATGGGCAACCCACGGCGAGCCTTCGTCCGTCAACGCCCATCCACACTACTCCGAGTCAAAGAACCTTGCGATTATCCATAACGGCATTATAGAAAATTATGCCGACCTGAAAAAAAAGCTACAGTCAAAAGGACTGGCATTCCGTTCAGACACTGACACGGAAGTATTAGTACAACTTATAGAATATGTCCAGACAAAGAAAAAGCTGGACATCCTTACTGCCGTACAACTGGCCTTGCACGAGGTCATCGGAGCTTACGCAATAGCACTGCTCGACAAACGCGAGCCAAACCAAATAATCGCAGCCTGCCGCCAAAGCCCGCTTGTCATCGGCATAGGCGACAACGAATTTTTCCTAGCGTCGGACGCAAGCCCGATAATCGAACATACGGACAAGGTGGTTTACCTTGACGACGGAAGCATCGCCGTAATGAAAAGAGGCGAAGACCTGAAAGTCGTAAACATTCTCAACCGCGAACTTTATCCGAAAATACAGACCATCGACCTCGACTTAGGGCAAATCGAGAAAGGCGGTTATCCGCATTTCATGCTCAAGGAAATATTCGAACAACCCGAATGCCTTACAAACTGCATGCGCGGACGTGTCAATATCGAGGGGACCAACGTCACGCTAAGCGCCGTAATCGACTATCGGAAACAACTTATTTCAGCTAAAAGAATCATCATTGTAGGTTGTGGAACGTCATGGCATGCCGGACTTATCGGAAAACAAATCATAGAAAACCTCTGCCGCATTCCGGTAGAAGTTGAATACGCCAGCGAATTCAGGTACAGACATCCCGTCGTTTCAAGCAACGACGTCGTAATAGCCATATCCC
Organism: uncultured Prevotella sp.; assembly: GCA_944320675.1. GTDB lineage: Bacteria > Bacteroidota > Bacteroidia > Bacteroidales > Bacteroidaceae > Prevotella. Next base: position 16,211 of record CALUIJ010000028.1, on the reverse strand, counting down.
AAAGCGGAGAAACAGCGGACACTTTGGCCGCCGTAAAACTCGCGAAACAAAACGGAGCCTTCATTTATGGGATTTGCAACGTCATAGGGGCAAGCATACCACGGGCGACCGACACCGGATCTTACATACACGTAGGCCCGGAAATCGGCGTGGCCTCGACCAAGGCTTTCACCGGGCAGGTCACGGTGCTGACGATGCTAGCCCTTGCATTGGCGAAGGTGAAAGGAACTGTGGACAACGACACATATTACGGAATAGTAAAAGAGCTCAACTCCATTCCTAAGAAAATGGAAGAAACGCTCAAGCTCAACGACAGGATAGCATCATTGAGCAAGATATTCACATACGCAAGAAACTTCCTTTACCTCGGACGCGGATACAACTATCCGGTGGCACTTGAAGGAGCCTTGAAACTAAAGGAAATCAGCTACATCCATGCCGAGGGCTACCCGGCCGCAGAGATGAAACACGGACCGATCGCCCTTATCGACTCGGACATGCCCGTCGTTGTTGTCGCAACACGCAACTCAATGTACGAAAAAGTGCTGAGCAACATACAGGAAATCAAAGCACGCAAAGGCAAAGTGATAGCCTTGGTAACCAAGGGCGACGATACTATAAGCAAGATTGTGGACGAAGTTATAGAACTGCCTGACACACAAGAATGCCTGGAGCCGTTGCTGGCCACCATCCCGCTGCAACTGCTGGCTTACCACATCGCCGCATGCAAGGGTAAGGACGTAGACCAGCCAAGGAACCTGGCAAAATCGGTGACCGTGGAATAAAGTTAATATTTTAGATTGTCAATAGGAGTAATGAAAGCCGCCATTGTTTACAACGCGACGACATCTGCAAAAGCAAGGGAAACGTCGGTAAACAGTCTTGTGGCTACTTTTAAAAATCACGTATAAATGGAACCACTGAAACATGAATGCGGAGTTGCGATGGTGAGACTTCTCAAGCCATTGGAATACTACCAACAAAAGTACGGAACATGGATGTATGGGCTGAACAAGCTCTACCTTATGATGGAGAAGCAACATAACCGTGGACAGGAAGGAGCCGGAATGGCATGCGTCAACCTTGACGCCGAGCCGGGTTCCGAATACATGTTCCGTGAACGTGCGGAAGGTTCCAACGCCATTACCGAGATATTCGGAAACGTACAAAAGAAATTCAAAGACCTGCCGCCGGAAAAACTGGCCGACACCGAATTTGCAAAAAAGCACTTGCCGTTCGCAGGAGAGCTGTATATGGGACATTTGCGCTACTCTACGACAGGCAAGAGCGGATTGTCATACGTACATCCATTCTTGCGCAGGAACAACTGGAGAGCCAAGAACTTGTGCCTGTGCGGAAATTTCAACATGACAAACATCGACGAGATTTTCGACAGTCTCGTGAAACAAGGACAATCGCCGAGAATCTATAGCGACAGCTACATAACGCTCGAACTTATGGGGCACAGGCTTGACCGCGAAGTGGAACGCAACTTCGTCGACGGGCAGTCCCAAGGCCTGAAGAACCGCGAAATAACAAAATACATCGAGGACCACATCAAGATGGGCAACGTCTTGAAATCGACAATGTCGAATTTCGACGGAGGCTATGTGATGTGTGGAATAACAGGAAGCGGCGAAATGTTCGCCATGCGCGACCCTTGGGGCATACGTCCTGCATTCTGGTACAAGAACGACGAAGTCGTTGTAGTGGCCAGCGAACGCCCTGTCATGCAGACGACATTCGCCCTGGAATGCGATGACATAAACGAGCTTGAGCCTGGTTGCGCCTTGATTGTGAACAAGAACTGCGAAACGTCCGTAGAAAGGATACTCGACCAAAAAGGCGATTGCAAATGCTCTTTTGAAAGGATATATTTCAGCCGCGGCTCCGACAGGGACATCTACAAAGAGCGCAAAAAGCTTGGCGAACAACTGACCGGCACCATACTCAAAGCAGTTGACTACGACATCGACCACACGGTTTTCTCGTTCATTCCCAACACGGCTGAAGTAGCTTTCTACGGTATGTTGGGCGGTTTCAAGCGCTACGTGAACGAGCAAAAAATCAAGCTTATCATGAATATGGACCACAAGCCGTCGTATGAAGAGCTGGAAAAGCTGTTGCACCAATACGTCAGGAGTGAGAAAGTGGCATGGAAGGACATCAAGCTGCGCACGTTCATAACAGAAGGCGCGTCGCGCAACGATTTGGCATCACACGTTTACGACATTACATACGAATCGCTTGAACCATACAAGGACAACCTTGTCATCATCGACGACAGCATAGTGCGCGGCACGACACTTAAGGAAAGTATCCTTAAGATACTCGACCGCCTGCATCCGAAGAAAATTGTCATCGTAAGCAGTTCGCCACAAATACGCTACCCTGATTACTATGGTATAGACATGCCGAGCCTCGAAGAGTTTTGCGTGTTCAGGGCCACTATCGAACTGCTGAAGGACAGGGGCATGTACAGCTTGATAGAGGACACGTACAACAAATGTAAGGAGGAACTAAAGAAGCCGAAGGCGGAAATGAGAAACTGCGTACGCGACATATACAAACCGTTCACGGTAGATGAAATAAACAAGAAAATAATAGAAATGCTCCGCCCCGGCGGCATGACGACTCCTGTAGAACTTGTATTCCAGTCGATAGAAGGATTGCATGAAGCCATACCCAACCACAAAGGCGACTGGTATTTCACAGGCAACTACCCCACCCCCGGCGGAGTGAAGCTCGTGAACCAAGCATTCATCAAGTATGTCGAAAAGGTTTACCAATTCGAACAGAAATTCTAATCCACACTACCACAGCAAAAAACAAGCCCACGGCAGGCATTCGTGCCGTCCGGCGGGCTTTTTTCAGGAAATACGCATTCGGCGGATTCCACGGACACACCGGGGAACCAATGTTGCATCATTACATCTATAAAAGCACGACAAAATGAGAAACGTAACTTTAGTATTGGAAGACGGAACGAAGTTTCATGGAAAGTCATTCGGATATGACTGCCCGGTAGCCGGCGAAGTGGTGTTCAACACGGCCATGATGGGTTATCCGGAAAGCCTGACAGACCCATCTTACGCAGGACAGCTGATGGTGCTCACGTATCCGCTTGTTGGCAACTACGGCGTACCACCGTTCACTATAGAACCTGACGGCATCGCCACATTCATGGAAAGCGACAGGATATACGCTTCGGCTATCATCGTCGCCGACTACAGTGAACAATACAGCCATTGGAACGCCGCCGAGAGCCTTGCCGACTGGCTCAAGCGGGAGCATGTGCCGGGAATTACCGGAATCGACACCCGCGAACTGACCAAAGTGTTGCGCGAACACGGAGTTATGATGGGCAAGATTCTTTTCGACGACAACCCCGACAACGTACCCACGGCAAACTATGAAGGCGTGAATTTCGTCGACCAAGTTAGCTGCAAGCAAGTAATACATTATAATGAAGGCGCAGGCAAGAAAGTCGTGCTTGTTGACTGCGGCGTAAAAAACAATATCATAAGGTGCCTTGTACGCCGCGGCGTAGAAGTAATACGGGTACCATGGAACTACGATTATACGGGAATGGACTTCGACGGGCTTTTCCTCGCCAACGGTCCCGGCGATCCTGACATGTGCGAAGACGCGGTAAACATAATACGCCGCCAAATGAGCATGTCAACCAAGCCAATATGCGGAATATGCATGGGCAACCAGTTGCTGGCCAAAGCCGGAGGTGCCAAAATATACAAACTGAAATACGGCCACCGCTCGCACAACCAGCCGGTGCGCCTTGTCGGTACGGAGCACTGCTACGTCACGAGCCAAAACCACGGCTACGCCGTCGACGGCTCCACGCTCGGTAAAGAATGGGAAGAGCTTTTCGTCAACATGAACGACGGCAGCAACGAGGGCATACGCCATAAGACGAATCCGTGGTTCTCAAGCCAGTTCCACCCAGAGGCTTGCTCCGGGCCTGTCGACACGGAGTTTATGTTCGACAAGTTCATCGAGAAAGTTGTATCTGCAGACAATTGACAGACAGATACCATAATGAGGCCAGTCAATTAACAAAAAAGGAACATACGTTATGAAATACAACAACATAAAGAAAGTTTTGCTTCTCGGTTCGGGAGCATTGAAAATCGGCGAAGCCGGAGAGTTCGACTATTCAGGTTCGCAAGCCTTGAAGGCACTGAGGGAAGAAGGTGTCGAAACAGTCCTTATCAATCCCAACATCGCCACGGTGCAAACGTCTGAAGGCGTAGCCGACCAAATATATTTCCTGCCGGTACAACCTTATTTTGTCGAGCGTGTCATCGAAAAGGAACGTCCCGACGGCATCCTGCTGTCTTTCGGCGGACAGACGGCGCTCAACTGCGGCGTAGAGCTTTATAAAAGCGGAGTGCTCGATAAGTATGGAGTGCGCGTACTCGGAACTCCAGTACAAGCGATAATGGACACAGAAGACCGCGAACTGTTTGTTGAACGTCTGAACGAAATCAACGTCAAGACAATCAAGAGCGAAGCCTGCGAAACCATAGAACAAGCGCGCAAGGCCGCCGCCGAACTGGGCTATCCCGTCATCATCCGCGCCGCTTACGCGCTCGGCGGACTCGGAAGCGGTTTCTGCGACAACGAGGAAGAACTTAACCGCCTTGCAGAAAAAGCATTCTCCTTCTCGCCGCAGGTGTTGGTAGAAAAGAGCCTGAAAGGATGGAAGGAAATAGAATATGAAGTAGTGCGCGACCGCTACGACAACTGCATCACCGTATGCAACATGGAGAACTTCGACCCGCTCGGCATACACACGGGCGAGAGCATCGTCATCGCCCCGTCGCAGACGCTGACCAACAGCGAATACCACAAGCTGCGCGCACTCTCCATAAAGATAATACGCCATATCGGCATCGTCGGCGAATGCAACGTACAATACGCATTCGACCCGAAAAGCGAAGATTACCGCGTAATAGAGGTGAACGCACGCCTCAGCCGAAGCTCGGCCTTAGCATCTAAGGCAACAGGCTATCCTTTGGCTTTCGTGGCCGCGAAACTCGGCTTGGGATACGGATTGTTTGAACTGAAGAACTCCGTTACAAAGACAACGAGTGCATTCTTCGAACCTGCGCTTGACTATGTTGTCTGCAAGATACCGCGTTGGGACTTGAGCAAATTCCGTGGCGTTGACCGCGAACTCGGCTCGTCGATGAAGTCCGTCGGCGAAGTAATGGCCATAGGCCGCAACTTCGAGGAAGCCATACAGAAAGGCCTGCGCATGATAGGCCAGGGCATGCACGGATTCGTTGAAAACAAGGAGCTTGAAATCGCCGACATCGACGAAGCGCTGCGCGACCCTACGGACAACCGCATCTTCGTAATCTCCAAGGCCATGCACCGCGGGTACACGATCGACCAGATACACGAATTGACGAAAATCGACAAGTGGTTCCTATACAAGCTGAAACATATCATCGACATTGACGAGACGCTGAAGCGTTGCAAAAGTGTCAACGTGCTCGACAAGGAACTGCTCCGCACCGCAAAGGTCTACGGCTTCACCGACTTTCAGATAGCCCGCGCCGTAGGACTCGAAGCCGAACTCGGCAACATGGCAAAGGCTGGACTCGTAATCCGCCAGTTGCGCAAGAACTACGGCATACTGCCGGTCGTAAAGCAGATAGACACCCTCGCCGCAGAATACCCCGCACAGACAAACTACCTGTACGTTACATACGCCGGAGTGAAGAGCGACATCGACTTCGAGCGCGACAAGCGCTCGATAATCGTGCTCGGTTCGGGAGCTTACCGCATAGGCAGCTCCGTAGAATTCGACTGGTGCGGAGTACAGGCACTTAACACAATACGCAAGCAAGGCTGGCGTTCGGTGATGATAAACTACAACCCGGAAACAGTGTCGACCGACTACGACATGTGCGACCGCCTGTACTTCGACGAACTTACGTTCGAGCGCGTCATGGACATCATCGACCTTGAATGCCCGCACGGCGTGATCGTGTCGACAGGCGGACAGATACCCAACAACCTCGCCATGAGGCTCGACGCACAAAACGTGCCAATACTCGGAACGTCGGCAAAGGACATCGACAACGCCGAAGACCGCGCCAAGTTCTCATCAATGCTCGGCCGCAACGGCATCGACCAGCCGGAATGGAGCGCATTAACGTCTATGGACGACATACAGAAATTCATCGACCGCGTAGGCTTCCCCGTGCTCGTACGCCCGTCATACGTGCTATCGGGAGCGGCAATGAACGTATGCTCGAACAACGACGAGCTTGAGCGTTTCCTAAAGTTGGCCGCCAACGTGTCTGAAGACCATCCCGTAGTCGTAAGCCAGTTCATAGAGCATGCCAAGGAAGTGGAAATGGACGCCGTGGCACGCGACGGCGAGATAATAGCCTACGCCATAAGCGAACACATAGAGTTCGCCGGCGTACACTCAGGCGATGCCACGATACAGTTCCCGCCGCAGAAACTTTATTGCGAGACCATACGCCGCATAAAGCGCGTAAGCCGCAAGATAGCCGAAGAGCTGCACATCAGCGGTCCGTTCAACATACAGTTCCTCGCACGCGACAACGACATAAAGGTCATCGAATGCAACCTGCGCGCATCCCGCTCGTTCCCGTTCGTAAGCAAAGTGCTTAAGATAAACCTCATCGAACTGGCTACGAAAGTCATGTTGGGGTTGCCTGTCGAACGGCCTGACAAAGACCTGTTCGACCTCGACTACGTCGGCATCAAGGCGAGCCAGTTCTCGTTCAACCGTCTGCAAAAAGCCGACCCCGTGCTCGGCGTTGACATGGCTTCGACGGGCGAAGTAGGCTGCCTCGGCGACGACACCAACACTGCCCTGCTGAAGAGCATGCTGTCCGTAGGCCACCGCATTCCAAAGAAGAATATCCTGTTGTCAACGGGCGGACCGAAACAAAAGGTTGAAACACTCGACGCTGCACGCCAACTCGTAAAGAACGGTTACAAGATATACGCAACCGTAGGTTCGTCGAAGTTCCTTACCGAGAACGGAGTCGAGAACACGATGGTCTACTGGCCATCGGACGCCGACAAGCATCCGCAGGCATTAGACATGCTGCACAAGCATGAAATAGACCTCGTGGTCAACATACCCAAAGACCTCACCGTAAGCGAACTGTCGAACGGATACAAGATCCGCCGTGCGGCAATCGACCTCAACGTACCGCTCATCACCAACAGCCGCTTGGCCTCGGCCTTCATCAACGCATTCTGCCGCGTGAAGCTTGAAGACATCGACATCAAGGCGTGGAGCGAGTACAAATAAATTAATTACCGATTTGGGATAAACGAACGATAACGCGCAATGACGCAAAACCAAAGGGGCTGTGCCGTAAATAAGTATCCACGGCGCAGCCCCTTGCAGCATGTTAATGCGTTTTTTACTTTAGAATTTCAACAGTTCTTCATATATCCTTTGTACCGGCAACCCCATCACGTTAAAGTAACTTCCACGGATCGAAGTCACGCCGACGTAACCTATCCACTCCTGTATGCCGTACGCTCCGGCCTTGTCAAGCGGCTTATACTTGTCAACGTAATAGTCAATCTCCTCGTCCGACAGCTCCCTGAAAGCCACGTCGGTCGTTACGGAAAAACGTTTCTGCTTGTCTTTCGCCGTAAGGCATACGCCGGTGACGACGTGGTGCACCTTACCGCTGAGCAGGCGCAACATGCGCCGCGCGTCATCAAGGTCTTTAGGCTTGCCGAGCACCGTGTCGCCAAGGACAACTACCGTATCGGCTGTTATCACAAGGTTGCCGTCGGTCAACTCATCCTTGTAAGCCCCGGCTTTTTCCGCAGCGATATATCCTGCAATGTCGGCAGCAGGCAGGTCTCCAGGATAAGACTCATTTACTCCGTCAATGACTTTCACTTCAAAATCAACGTCCAAGCCAGCCAAGAGCTCGCGCCTGCGGGGACTGTTGCTGGCAAGGATTAAATGATATTTATTCCTCATACAATATAATATATTTACCAATTTACACAAGGCATCACCAGCAAAAAACACTTTCGTCGGCGAGCCACTTGCCCTGCGCACGCAACACTTGCTCTATTACGTCGCGCCCGCATCCGCGTCCACCGGGAACATGGCTGACGTAAAGGCTTACGGCCTTGATGTCGGGCGAGGCGTCGGCCGGACAGCAAGGACAACCGCAACGGCTCATAACCTCGTAATCGGGAACGTCGTCGCCCATATACATAACCTCGTCGTCGGCCAATCCGTACTTATCGAGCAACTCGTCGTAACACTTTATTTTCACCGAACATCCCATCAATACTTCCTTTACGCCAAGACGCTCGTAACGCAGACGGACGCTTTCCGTCGTCCCGCCCGTCATTATGACGACAAGCAACCCCGACTTACACGCAAGCTGTATGGCATAACCGTCCTTGATATTCACCGTGCGCATGGGTTCACCCGAGACATAAAGCGGCACCGTGTCCTGGCTTAACACTCCGTCAACGTCGAATATTACGGCGCGTATCTTCGTCAGGTCATAATTAATCATGGCCTATCCCCTCCTGTTCTTGCCGCATGGCTTATGCTCATGCTCATAATTTCATAAATCTGCTTGAACATCGGATTGTCCTTAAGCAGTTCGGCCTGCGCCCTTATCACATTCTGGTCGTAACGCACGGCCGGCCCCGTCTGCGCCTGCCTCGGCGGAATCTGGTGCACCTTGCGTGCCGTTTCGTCGATAAGCGGCAGCATAACGTCGAACGGCAAGCCATGCTTACGGAGTATTTCGGAAGAAATGTCGTAACAGTGGTTGACCATGTTGCAGGCGAACACCGCTGCAAGATGCAGATAGCGGCGCACGTCGGAACCGACGAGATAAACCTTATCGGAAATGCCGCCCGCAAGCGTCGAAGCCGCGTCCAAGGCTGTATCGTCGTTGCCTTCGATAAAACATGGAATGCCGCTGAAGTCGAGAAGCCTCGACTTCGAAAACGTCTGCATCGGATAAATTACGCCATAATGCGCCGCCATGCCCTCGAACACGCTTGCCGCCACACTCCCTGCCGTATGCAGGAACACCTTGCCGGCCTTCCCCTTGCACAACGACGGCAGGATGTCGGCCATCACGCTGTCTTTCACGGCCACGATGTAAACATCGGCATCAGAAGTTACCCTGTCAATACTCACAACGGGCGTACCGCCGAGCATTCCGGCCAAAGCTTCGGCCGACGCATGCGTGCGGCTATATACTTGCAGGATGTCGTTGCCTGCGTCGAGCAGGGCCTTGCCGAGGTTGGTGGCAAGATTACCCGCTCCTATCATTGCTATCTTCATACAGTCTGCTTATCCTAAAAACAAGAATACCGTCACCACTCATCGTTTACATGGACGTTCTCCCACTTCAACGAGTCATCGTCGTGGCCGTCCTTGGATTCGCCCTTATGGCCGAAACCTATCACGCACAGCACTTTCTGTTCGTCGGGCACGCCCAATATGCCGTGTATCACGTCATCGGCCGACGTTCCGTCGCTCAACCCGCGCCCACGCATGTGGGCCCAGCACGAACCAAGCCCGAGGGCCTCGGCCTGCAACTGCATCATTACGGCGGCTATCGAACAGTCTTCAATCCAGCAGTCATTGGTCAACGGATTGTCAAAAACGACTACCGCCAACGACGCTCCGCGCAAAAACTGCGCGCCGCCGTCCTTGGCATCGGCAAGCTTGTCAAGCAGCGTCCTGTCGTCCACTACAACGAACTGCCATGAACGACGCTTCATAGCCGAAGGCGACAACAATGCCGCACGTAGAATCAGCCTTACGTCGTCGGCGCTTATGTCTTCACCGGTAAACACCCGGTAACTGCGGCGCCTGCCTATCAAATCTTCAAACTTACACATATCCATACATTCTTTTTCTGTTTCAAAAATTTGCAATACTCCAACACAAAGGTAAAAATAATAAAGCAAAAAAATAAGGACTTATTGTTTTTTTTATAAAAGATTTGTTCTTTTTGAATGAAAATAAAAACTCGTTTCTCCCGTTTTTATTTTGCATTTGCCTGACGGCGATTTACCAATTCGCTCGACTTGCACTATCTTTTCATAAGACAGGCGGCGTCTCGGAAATGAAAATAAAAACTCGTTTCTCTCGTTTTTATTTTGCATTTCGCTCGACTTGCACTATCTTTGCGGTATGAACGAACTTAGCGTCAACATCATAACCAAAGGCGAAGAACTGCCGCAAATGACGTGCAAGAACTTCTTCCACAGCGCAGACTTGTTCAGGATTATCGAAAGCACTCCCGGACAGAAGCCTTACATGGTCGTAGCCAGCGACGGCGAGGGGAAAGTCGTCGGCCACATGTTGGTTATGTTAAGACGCAGGGGGTCGCTGATTCCGCCATACCTGTTCACGCAAGCCCGCGTCTACGGCGAAGGCGAATACGACACCGGATGCGACAAGGAAACGGTATTCGGCCTGATGCTGCAAAAAGCCGTAAGAAAACTGAAATACGGCAAATGCCTTTACATTGAGTTCAGCGACCTTGGCACGAAGATGTTCGGCTACGCTAAGTTCCGGGCCAACGGGTTCTTCCCCGTGCATTGGATGGAAATACACAATTCGCTCCACAGCATGCATCCCGAAAAAAGGCTTACGCCGAAAATGGGGAAACAGCTCGCCAAGGCAAAAGAATCTGGAATGGAAACCAACATCGCCACGACTGAAAAAGAATACGACCAGTTCTTCAAAATACTCCGAGGATACGTTTCGCTGAAAATCAGAAGGTTCATACCCGACCCGAGCCTGTTCCGCAAACTTAGGGAACAAGGATGCTGCAACTTGTTCACGACACTGTCGGACGGCCAAACCGTCAGCGGCTGCCTATGTGTCTACTCCGAAGGCAACTGTTACCTTTGGTACATGGCCACAAAACGCAAACTGCACAAAAAGCGCGCCAGCGCACAGACGGTATGGACGGCCATCAACCACGCCTACGAAAACAACTACCAGCATATTTACTTCATGGACGTAGGACTGCCGTTCAAGAAGAATCCTTTCCGGGAATTCATACTCGGCTTCGGCGGAAAGCCTGTAGGCAAATACCGCTGGTTCCGCTGCTCGTTCAGATGGATAAACAAACTCTTGTCCTGGATTTACCGCGAATAACTCTAAGTCTTTCAAGCAAACAAGTCTTTCAAGCAAACAAGTCTTTCAAGCAGACAAGTGACGAGCAGACAAGCAGACAAGGAGATTTGCTAATGAAACTTTCAGAAAGTGAATTAACAATGTAAGTTATTGACTGATAAAAACAAGGCAAATCTCCTTGTCTGCTTGTCTGCTCGTCGCTTGTTTGCTTGAAAAAACTTGTCTGCTGATAACTTGTCTGCTCGTCTGCTTAAAAAAGACTTGTCTGCTTAACAATACAATAATCTTTCCACTGTTTCGTTATATACCAAATGGAAAGAATACGTTTAAGCCTAATCATACTGATGCTTTTGTGCGTATTAGGCGCAAAGGCGCAAACATTCACGTTGCAAGGAAAGGTAACCGACAGCCAGATGAACCCAGTAGAATTAGTGACCGTGGCCGTTGTCGACCAAGGCAAAATGACCATGACCAACCTAAAGGGCGAATACTCGCTTAGGCTGCAGTCGGCCGACAGCGTGGTCGTAAGGTACTCGATGGTGGGCTACAAGACCAAGACGCGTGTGCTGCGCAACCCGCGCGGCAAGCAGACACTGCTGATACAGCTCTACGAGGACGGACTGCTCGCCGGCGTAACCGTTATGGGGCAGAGAAGTCAGACGGACATGAACCAGCAGCTCGACGTGAAGAACATGCAAAACACGCCGAGCGTAACAGGCAACGCCGTCGAGGAAATGATACAGGCGCAGGCCGGAGTGTCGACCCACAGCGAGCTGTCGTCGCAATACAACGTGCGCGGCGGCAGCTTCGACGAGAACAGCGTGTATATAAACAATGTGGAGATTTACCGCCCGTTCCTCGTGCGCAGCGGACAGCAGGAGGGCTTGTCTATAATCAATCCCGACATGGTTGAGAACATAACGTTCTCAACCGGAGGCTTCGAGGCCAAATACGGCGACAAGATGTCGTCCGTGCTCGACATAAGATATAAGAAGCCGAAGAAGTTCGAAGCCAAGGCTTCGGGCAGCCTCCTCGGCGCAAGCGCCTACGTAGGCTTCAGCACGAAGAAGCTGTCGTGGAGCAACGGCCTGCGCTACAAGACCAACAAATACCTGCTCGGCTCGCTCGAAACCAAGGGCGAATACCGCCCTACGTTCCTCGACTACCAGACCTATCTCACCTACGAGCCTACAAAGCGGTGGACGATAGAGCTGATGGGCGACGTGTCCGAGAACCACTACAACTTCTACCCCGAGGACCGCGAGACATCGTTCGGCACTATGGAAAACGTAAAGTCGTTCCGCGTCTACTTCGACGGACAGGAGAAAAACGTATTCCGCACATACTTCGGTTCGCTCGGCATAACGCGCCGCTTCGGCGACAGCACAAGGGTGTCGCTCACTGCGTCGGCCTTCCACACCAACGAGCAGGAGAAATACGACATACAGGGACAATACTGGCTGACACAGACCGAAACGAGCGAGAACCTCGGCGTGGGCACATACATGGAGCACGCCCGCAACTATCTTGAAGCCACAGTGAAGAGCCTTAAGCTCTCAGTCAGCCACAAGACGAAGAGCCACCACCTGCAGGCCGGACTGACATACCGTATAGAGAAGATAAAGGAGCGCAGCAAGGAGTACGAAATGCGCGACTCAAGCGGCTACAGCATACCCCACACCGGGCAGGACCTCTACATGATATACTCGCTCAACGCCCGCAACCGGCTCAACGCCAACCGTCTTGAAACTTACATACAAGACACGTGGCGCTTCGCCAGCCGCGGCGGCAACACCTTTTTCACGCTGAACTACGGCATACGCTTCAGCCACTGGAACTTCAACCGCGAGAGCATCGTAAGCCCCCGCGTGTCGCTCGGCGTAGTGCCGGCTTTCAACCACGACGTGGCCCTGCGCTTCGCCACGGGCATATACTACCAGGCGCCGTTCTTCAAGGAGCTGCGCGACACGTCGACCGTCAACGGCGTGACGCAGGCCACCCTGCGGCGCGACATCAAGAGCCAACGCTCCATACACTTCATAGCCGGCTTCGACTACCGTTTCCGCATGGGCGGACGACCCTATAAGTTCACCGCCGAAGCCTATTACAAGGCCCTGGCCAACATCGTGCCCTACACGGTGAACAACGTCAAGATAGTCTACGACGCAAGCCAGCAGTGCAGCGGCCACGCCGCCGGACTCGACCTTAAGCTCTACGGCGAGTTCGTGCCGGGCACTGACTCGTGGGTGAGCTTCTCGCTGATGAACACGCGCATCAACATCAACGGCCGCAGCATACCCATGCCCACCGACCAGCGCTATTCGCTCAACCTCTTCTTCACCGACTACTTCCCCGGCACCGACCGCTGGCGCATGTCGCTGCGCCTTGCCTTCGCCGACGGACTGCCCTTCAACGCCCCCCACAGCGCACTCGACAGCGCGCCCTACCGCGCCCCGGCCTACCGCCGCGCCGACATAGGCATGAGCTACCGCCTGCTCGACAACGACAAGCGCACGCGCAAGTCGCTGCTACGCAACATCTGGCTCGGCGTTGACTGCCTCAACCTCTTCGGCATAAACAACGTAAACTCATACTATTGGGTTACCGACGTAACCAACCAACAGTACGCCGTGCCAAACTACCTGACGGGCCGGCAGTTTAACGTGCGCGCCACGTTCGAGTTCTGACACGCCGCAAAAACAACAACGCATACGCAACCGGCCGTGTTCCGCCACCGCAGAATCATCATTCTGCTTGACGGAACACGGCTTTCTTTTTATCGTGCAGAAAACCATTTTCCTATGCTTATGATATAAACGCTGTCCGCCTTATTCCCTGCTAAAAGCCTGAACAGACCACAGCACCATCCGTACTTACACTTTGCAAACGAAAAACCGCCATCAGCTATCATACCGCCTTGCCTTTTAACATTAGGAACAGCCTCGCCGTAAAATAAAAGTCCATAGCCGGAAATATCCGCAGAAAATGCGTGCATCCGTAAATTGTTGGCATACAACATAATACACACATAAGCACTGAAGTGTGCAATCAAACAAGCCGTTTTAACATTCTTTCTGATACATCCGCTGCCCATAAAGCATAGCTTTACAACAACCAAAGGCTACAAACGTCGCCGGAAACAACGCCTAAACGGAGATAAAATACCGCTTTCCACACTATAAAAGATAGCTTTTCGCACTGTAAAACGCCACATTCCGCCATACAAACCGCCGGAAACCACCATAACATCGGCTGCGAAGCACCATGCGGAATCCTATTTCATACCAAATTCCCGACATTTTCATGATAGCATTATGACAGGGAAATGCCGTATATGGCGTTATTTTGCCACAAGAGTTTTTTGTGTGGGGGATGGCCATTCCGCCACTACATAGCAATAGGAAGTGCAAAATAAAAACCCGTTTCACTCGCTTTTATTTTGCACTTCGCTCGATTTGCATTATCTTTTGATAATATAAGCTGCATCTCGGAATTGAAAATAAAAACTCGTTTCACTCGCTTTTTATTTTGCACTTCGCTCGATTTGCATTATCTTTTGATAATATAAGCTGCATCTCGGAATTGAAAATAAAAGCTCGTTTCACTCCCTTTTATTTTGCACTTCGCTCGATTTGCATTATCTTTGCAAAAATAATCAATTAAAAAGGAGGTGACGAATACGTAAACACAGACAGAATGCGCACTTATGGAATCCGACCGTACATATTCTGTGCGGCGTTCCGCCGATAGTTTTCAACCAACATGCTAAGCCCCGTTTCCGTGGGCGCGGCTCATTTACCAACATCGGGAAAGCGTCGCTATTCTCTTTACTTGAGACAATATAAACATTGAGCTTTTGGCTCTTGTTCTCTTTTATCGAATACCGCCAATATTCAACGCATGAGAGCAAGCAGACTGAAGGTTCACGCCGCAAGGCGTGGGCTGTTCTGTGCTTGTTGATATGTAGGTCACTTGGCGGTAACCGGTTGAAAGGCAAGCAAAAGAATGGTTGCACGCCTTTTCCATATCCGACAAGATTAATCATGAGAAATTTTACTAAATTTTTATTCATAATATTCTCTTTCTTCCACGCTGTAGAAATGAAAGCATACGTGGATGAGTATGAAGATGACCTTTGCATATATAGACTTTATAGCGATTATACTGCAAAAGTTATAGGTACTACCATAACGTCATTAGATGAATATAATTTAAAGATACCAGCTTATGTACGTTATGGAAAAAACGAATATAAAGTTACAGAAATAGGAGAAAGAGTTTTCTATAGTAAAAAGAAACTGAAATCCGTCCAACTACCAAATACACTTGTTGAAATAGGCAATGAAGCTTTTCGAGAATGTGAAAGCATAACATCCGTTACTATGCCAGATTATAAAACAAGTACTCTTAATAAGATAGGGGAAGAGGCGTTCAGGGATTGTAAAAAATTAACCTCTATAGATATGCCTGAATCTGTTACAGAAATAGGAGAAAGCGCGTTCTATGGCTGTTGGAAGTTGTCATCTATAGAATTACCTCCATCACTTAAAATAATAGAATATTGTCTTTTTCACGGCTGTAATAGTCTCACATCAATAAAAATACCTAATTCTGTTACTAACATTGGCATTGGTGCATTCGAAGGATGTGGCCTAAAATCTGTCGATATTCCTAATTCTGTTACTAACATTGGCACTGGTGCATTCAGTGGATGCGCATTCACATCAATAAGCATTCCTAATTCTATAAAAACTATATCAACTTGGTGTTTTGAAGGATGTAAAAATTTGGTATCTGTTGACATACCAAATACTATTAAGGAAATAGGTACAGAAGCCTTTAGTGGATGTATTTAGATAGGTGTAACCAACTGCACACAACAAGAAATACTCGCAAATAATCAACTGATTATCAGTATTATTTTGATTTTAACACTTCGCAGTTTGTTTTTGGTGCTTCTACATTTTCCGCATAATTTTGTGACGTATTTCTATCGCGGTGAATGTGCGGGGCTTTATTTTTGCCACAAAATTCAAGTCTGATG
>CALUIJ010000027.1 GCA_944320675.1 uncultured Prevotella sp. | reverse complement strand
GTTCCTGCGTTATGTAGCGCTCGGCCTGTGCCAGCGTCTGCTTGCGCACCCAGTCTTGGGGCACCTTGTCCTTGAACGTGTTGCGCACTTCGAGATAGTAGCCGAACACGTTGTTGTAACCTATCTTTAGCGACGTTATGCCCGTGGCCTCTGTCTCGCGCTCCTGTATCTTGAGCAGGTACTCCTTGCCGCCTGACGAGATCTGCCTCAGCTCGTCGAGCTCGGCGCTCACGCCGTCCCTTATCACCCCGCCCTTGCTAACGAGCTGGGGCGGGTCCTCGCGCACCTCGCGGCCTATGCGGTCGCGCAGGCTGTCGCAGAGGCTTATGTTCTCGCCGATGCGGCGCAGCTCGTCGTTGCCCGAGCCGAGGCATGCGGCCTTTACGGGGCCGAGGGCTTCGAGGGCGGTGCGCAGCTGCACCACCTCGCGCGGCGAGACGCGGGCCGCGGCCACCTTGGATATTATGCGCTCCAGGTCGCCCACGCGGCGGAAGCGGTCGTCGACCACCGTGCGCAGCCCCGGCTCGCGGAAGAAGCTCTCAACCACGTCCAGGCGGTTGTTGACGGCCTTGGCGTCGCGCAGCGGGAACACTATCCACCGCTTCAGCAGGCGCGCGCCCATCGGCGTGACGGTCTTGTCGAGCACGTCGAGCAGCGACGCGCCGTCGTCCTGCATGGGCCTTAGCAGCTCGAGCGAGCGTATGGTGAAGCGGTCGAGGCGCACGTAGCGCTCCTCGTCGATGCGCGCAAGCGAAGTGATGTGGCCTATGTGCGTGTGCTGCGTCATCCCGAGGTATTCGAGCACTGCGCCCGAGGCCGTGATGCCGCTGCGCAGGTGGTCTACGCCGAAGCCCTTTAGCGACTTCACGCCGAAGTGCCTGAGCAGCTTCTGCTCGGCGGTCTGCTCGGTGAACACCCAGTCGTCAAGCTCGAATGTGAAGTATTTGTTGCCGAAGAGCCGTTCGAACTGCTCCCTCCTACCCCTTTCATAAAGCACCTCCTTGGGCGAGAAGTTCACGAGGAGCTTCTCCACGTAGTCGTAAGAGCCTTCGCCGGTGAGGAACTCGCCCGTGGAAATGTCGACGAAGGCCACTCCGCATGCGGCCCGGCCGAAGTTGACGGCGGCGAGGAAGTTGTTCTCCTTGTAGTCCAATACGTTGTCGGTCATAGCCACGCCGGGCGTAACTAATTCGGTTATGCCGCGCTTCACGAGCTTCTTGGTCAGCTTCGGGTCCTCCAGCTGGTCGCAGATGGCCACCCGGCGGCCCGCCCTTACCAGCTTGGGCAGGTAGGTGTCGAGCGCGTGGTAGGGGAATCCGGCCATCTCCGTGGGCGTTCCCCCGCTCTGCCCCCCGTTGCTGCGTCGCGTCAGCGTAATGCCGAGTATGCGGCTGGCGTCGACGGCGTCTTGCAGGTAAGTCTCGTAGAAGTCGCCGCAGCGGAACAGCAGCAGCGCGTCGGGATGCTGCGCCTTGAACGAGAAGAACTGCTTCATCATCGGGGTTAGCTCGTTGTCTTTCTTGGCCATAGTCGTTGTTTTAAGTTAAGAATTAAGAGTGAAGAGTGAAGAATCCGATTGCCTCGTGGTTTCACCTTTTTACTTTTTCACCTTCTCACCTTCTCACCTTTTCACCTTTTCACCTTTTATTTCGTCCTGCAAAGTTACCCAAAAACAGTTTCATGGGAAAATATTTCCCCGTTTTTTGCAAAAAGTATGCAACAGACTCCTTAGAATAGGATGTAGTGTATCGGGCAAATGCGGACATTCATATTTTTAATTTTTAATTGTTAAATCCCTAATTCCCCCTCCTTTCTATCATCGTGTTGAGCGGCTTGCCGGCCTTCTTGAAATACAGCAGCCAGCAGTAGCGGTTGAACATCGACATCTGGCGGCACCCCTTGCGCATGCGTGCGTTGTAGGCCAGCGAATACAGGTTGGCCGGCATCGGCATGTGCAGGGCCGCGAAGATGCGCTTGGATATTTCGGCGAACGACAGCGGGCAGCCGTCGCGGTCGATAAGCTTCTCGGTAAGATACACCTCGTGGGCGAGGTCGGCAAGGTCGATCTTGCTGCCCATCCAGTAAAGGTTGTCGACGCACGCCCGCTCAAGCAACTCGCAGAAATGCTTCGTCATCAACTCCAAGGCATGCTTGCGTTGCTCCTTGGTAAGGGTTCTCGAATAATCGGTCGTAACGCCGTCGCCAGTGAAAAATTCAATAGTCATAATAGATACTTTTTTAATGTTTAGGTTGTCTGATGTCTTTCTTTAAATCCCTGCCGGCCTAACGGCCGATTCGGGTTAATGTGATTCCGCCTGCAAAATTACAACACAACCGTGCACAATGTGTTCACAACAGTATATATTTCACACCCCGATTGGCTAAATAACGTGAAAAGCCCCGCACGCCACGGCACCGCCCCACCCCGCCGCCCACGCAACCGCCTGACTGCCAGTGCGTTGCGAAAGGCCGTCGTCAGCCATGCGAAACACGGCCTGAAGCGGCGCGAAACACGGCCTACGGCCACGCCGAAAGCCGCGCGGAGCAGGCGCGGCGGCAACTGCCTGGGAGCCAGGCCGTTGCGAAATATCAACGGCTCCACCACTGCGATATAAACCCTTCGCGCTTGGACTGAGGCCGGATAAGCCGTACCTTTGCAAACGAAAAATCCGCGGACGTATCAAGAAAACAACAGTCAATTTTCAAAACAACAAACAAACTTAAAAACAACCAATTAAAAACACCAAAACATTATGGCAGTATTTTATAAATTGTATCAGGAAAAGAGAGAGTCGTCAAGGTTTAACGGACAATGGTACGCACGCGCCGTACACACGGGCACGGTCGACATAGACGACCTGGCCGAGGAGATGCAGGCCAACTGCACCGTGAAGAGGGCCGACATCGTGGCCGTGCTCAGCGAGCTGGTGGAGACGATGCGCAAGCACCTGCAACTGTCGCACCGCGTGAAGCTCAACCGCCTCGGCACGTTCAAGATAGGCATGAGCACCAAGCCGGCCGCGACGATAGAGGAGTTCACCGCAGGCAAGAACGTCAAGTCGGTGCACGTGCTGTTCCAGCCCGAGACCAAGATAGAGAAGGACAAGACCCGGGTGCGCGCCCTGCTCAACGGCTGCAAGGTGCAGGAGCTGCCCAAGAACGCCATAGGCGAGGCGCTCGAAGGAGTAGGAGAGTGAGTGAAAGGTGAGAAAGTGAGAAAGTGAGACCGATGGGACGAATTAGGCCGATAAAGGCCAATCGGGCTGATGAGTCCCATCAGTCTCATTAATTTACTGGGAACTAAAAAAAACTAAACAACCAATGGGAACTAAAGACAAGAACAACATTTCATTGATACTGAAAATCGTCATCGCCGTGGCAACCGCCATACTCGGAGCGTTCGGAGTGAACGCGGCGATTTAAAGGTGAAAGGGTGGAAAGGTGGAAGAGTAATTTTGACGTCAAATTTGCTTCTTCCACCTTTCCACTTACTTTTTACGTGAAAACGCCGGTCTTATGATTTTTATCCGTAAAAAAACGCCCGGAAAATATTATATATATATAAATAATTCCCTATATTTGCCAATAATTCATGCCTAACTAAAAAATCGTTTTCTTATGAAAAGATCATTCTTAATTTATTCGGTCGTTCCATTCGCATTCATTTCATGCACAACCAACATTCTTGAATCAAGTGAAAATAATATGATTCAAACAAAAAATAGTACAAATAAAATAACAATATCAGATGCTTTAAACATTACAGACAAATTATTTAAGAAAACAAGAAGCACTTCAGATTACACTATTGAATACGTTTTAAATAACGATGATCACTCGAAAATAAAAATATCATAATAATTACTTACTAACAAAAAATCATACAATCATGAAAAAACTCATAATCATGCTCATGGCGCTCGCCTGCATTACGGCATGCACCAACGACGACGACAGCCAGCCCGACAGGACGTACGGAGGAAAGGAAGAGGGCAGGGCGGTGGAACTGAAAGACACCACGCTGACATTCTACGTGTTTGCCGACACGGCCGTCGTGAACATAGGCCACGACGACGGCTGGTGGATAGAAGAAATGGCGGCCGACGACGGGACAACAGTGAGGCCTACCGACGAGGAGAAGCGGCTCATGGCCGAAGGGGGCGCGTATGAGGCGCAATGCCGGTGGGCGGGCGTGAAGCGCGCAGGCGGCAGCATGGAAGTGACCGTAAGCGACAGCGACCGCGGCGAACGCACGTGCAGGCTCACCCTGGCCACTGCTGACACTACGGCTACGATAACAATAGTGCAAAAGGACATGCCGGCAGGCGGATGGAGCGACAACATCGGACTGTCAACCCGCGAAGTAACGCTAAACGGCGCGGGCGACGAGGTGAAAGTGGAGACCGAAGGCAAGACGTGGAGCATCTGGGCTATAGAAGTTGACGGTGAAGACCTTTACATACAATACTACGACCAGTCGGAGAACCGCCAAATGTACAGGACGGGCAATTTCTGCGGAAAGTACGGATGGCTCAACGTAAGGGTGGAAAACTGGACGATGTACATATCGGCCGACAAGAACGACGGGGCCGAAAGGACGTTCGAAATAAGAGTGGGCGCAGGCGACTACTACGACTCAGTATCAGGAAAACAACTAAACGGATGACAGGCGGCAAAGGCGGCACGGACAACCCGGCAAACGCCTTACAAACACGATCGCGCTCATATATCAACCGGGAGTTACGGCAGGCTGGACGGACAAGCCCCGCCGTAACTCCCGCCGCATCAAAAAACGTTCCGATAAGATAAAATATGCATTTTTCACCTTTTCACCTTTTCACCTTTTCACCTTTTTATTATCTTTGCATCTTGGATTAGAACGACTGTGTAAAAAAACAAGATATACGAAGCGATGGAATACAACTTCAACGAGATCGAGAAAAGATGGCAGCGGCGGTGGGCCGAAATGAAGACCTACCACGTCGTGGAGGACAAGGCGAAAGAGAAGTTCTACGTGCTCAACATGTTCCCTTACCCCTCGGGGGCGGGGCTGCACGTAGGCCACCCCTTGGGATACATAGCGTCGGACATATACGCGCGCTACAAGCGCATGAAGGGCTTCAAC
>CALUIJ010000026.1 GCA_944320675.1 uncultured Prevotella sp. | reverse complement strand
TGTGGGTGTACTTCGCTCCGAACTTCAGCGAGTTGCCGTAGAGTCCGCTTGCGAGGGGCAGCTCGAAGTCTACCTTGGCCTTCCACTCGTTCTCGCGTATCCACTCGTTGGCGTTGGTGAACTCGTCCACGCCCCATTCGCCGTCGTGCAGCGAGATCGGCGTTACGGCGTAAGGCTGCCGTCCGCCCTCGTCCTCCATGTCGATGGTGATGTCCTTCTGCTCCAGCGTCATGTAACGCTCGTCGGGACGGTCTTCGCTGGCGCGCGAGTAAGACACCATCCAGTCGCCCTTAAGACGGTCGCCGAAGAGGTGGTCGCCGCCGAGGGTGAAGTCCATCGTCTGCTGCAGCTCGAGTCGCGCGCTGCGGTTGTCCTCCGCTCCGGCCTTAGTCTCTATCTGGGCTTTCATTTCGCCGGGGCCGTCGGCCAAGTCCTTGTAGCTTACGCGGTAGCGGTTTTCCCAGTCGTTGCGGCGGTTGTAGATTCCGTTGAAGTATATCTTGTTGGTCGGGTTGAAGTCGTAGTCCATCGAGAGCGAGTAGCTTTGACGCTCGCGCGTAACGTAGTATTGGCGCACTTCAGCGTCGGTCAGCACTACGTTGCCGTCGTCGTCGAGGTCGTATTCGAACTCGGTGTTGTCCGATCCGGCCGGCGAGTTCTGGTAAGACACGGCGGCCATGATGCCCAGCTTGTCGTTGAAGAAGCGGTCGCCCCACGTCGCCCCGAGGTTCAGCTGCATCTTGTCGCTTATCCAGTTGTAGCCCGTTCCGGCCGTAACGTTGAACACCCGGCGGTAGGGCGTGTTCTTCGTGACGAGGTTTATGGCTCCGCCTATGGCGTCGCCGTCCATGTCGGCCGTAACGACCTTGTTCACCTCGATGGTCTGTATCATGTCGGCGGGTATCAGGTCGAGCTGCACGTTGCGCGCGTCGCCCTCGGCCGAGGGCAGGCGGTTGCCGTTGACGGATACGCTGGTGAGGTCGGGCGAAGTGCCGCGCACCTGTCCGAAACGCGCCTCGCCCTGGTCGTACTGCACGTTGATGCCGTTTATACGCTTAAGCGCGTCGCCTATGTTAGAGTCGGGGAACTTGCCCACCTGGTCGGCCGAAACCACGTTTGTCAGGTTGAAGTTGTTCTTCTGCTGGTTTATGGCGCGGCTCTGTCCGTGGAACGCGCCCTTCACCTCGACGCCCTGCAGCTCTACGCCGTCCGTGAGCACGAAGTCGTGCACGGCCGTCTTGTTGGGGCTTACGGTCAGCGTCATCGTCTGCGGGGCGTATCCCACGTAGGTCACCTTCACCTGGTAAGTTCCCGGTTTCAGGTTGGCGAGGGTGTAGTATCCGTTAACGTCGCTCACTACGCCCGTGTGCAGGCTCTCAATCATTACGGTTGCGCCGGGCAGCACTTGGTTCTGCGTGTCGACCACTCGGCCGCGCATCACTCCGAGACTTGCCTCGGTAGGGTCGGGGGCGGCGTAGCTTGCGGCCGCCAACATCGCCGATACGCAAAACAGCGATAACTTCATGTAATTTTTTTTCATAAAAAATATCGAATGATTTGACGGCTGCAAAGTTCCGACTTTTGTGTTACAGCGGTGTTGCGCCCGGTTGTTATTGTCTTTAACATTTTATTACAAACGTGTTACGTGCCGCCGTTTCCGCGCGCATGCGTGTCGCGGCGTGCAACGTGTTGGCAGCCAACGTGTTGCGGAAGACCGTCTTCCGCCTTGCAAAAGGCCGTCTTCCGCCGTGTGAAAGCTTGTCTTTTGCAAGGCCGGATGCCGTCGGCCTTAATCCCGCGGGCCGCTGCTGATGGAAAGGTGAAAAATCAAAAAATTAAGCACTTTGTTTTTGCCGTTTGTCGGCAAAGTGCTAATTTTGTAGCAGACAAGCGGCGGGCGTACAAGCAGGCAAGGAGATCGGCCGTATTGCTTTGCAATAGGTGGCTTGGCTTGTCTGCCGTAAAACTTGTCGGCCCGCCAGCCCGTCACCCGTAACTAATTAAAATATATGAAGATAAACATGACTGAATGGATGCGCTCGCTCGTCGCCGACACGCGCACGGCGGCGGTGCCGATAATGACGCATCCGGGAATTGAACTGATAGGCAAGCGCGTCGTCGACGCCGTTACCGACGGCCGCGTGCACGCCGACGCCGTTAAGGCGCTCGCCGCGAAGTATCCCACGGCGGCCGCCACGGTGATAATGGACCTCACGGTCGAGGCCGAAGCCTTCGGTGCCGACATCGTGATGGAGCCCGACGAGGTGCCCGCCGTGCGCGGACACCTGCTCTCGGGCACGGCCGACATCGACCGCCTGGCGGTGCCCTCGTTGCATGCCGGCCGCGTGCCGCAGTACGTCAAGGCCACGATGCTGGCCGCAAGCGAGATAACCGACCGTCCCGTGCTCTCAGGATGCATAGGCCCCTTCTCGCTCGCGGGCAGGCTCTACGACATGTCCGAGATAATGATGCTCATCATCGAGAGCCCCGACGCGGCGCATAGGCTGCTCGCCAAGTGCACCGACTTCATCCTTAAGTACTGCTTCGCGCTCAAGGAGGCCGGGGCCGCCGGCGTTGTTATGGCCGAGCCCGCCGCCGGACTGCTGTCCGACGACGACTGCCGCGAGTTCTCGTCGGTCTACGTCAAGCGCATCGTCGACGCCGTTCAGGACGACTGGTTCACCGTCGTACTCCACAACTGCGGCAACACCGGGCAGTGCACCCGGGCAATGGTCTACACCGGCGCGGCGGCCTACCACTTCGGCAACAAGTGCGACATGGCCGAAGTTACGCGCGGCGTGCCGCCCACGGCGCTCTCGATGGGCAACCTCGACCCCGTGTCGCTGTTCAAGGACGCCACGCCCGATGACATGCGCCGCGCCACACGTGAACTGCTCGACCGCATGCGCCCCTATCCCAACTTCGTAATATCCAGCGGCTGCGACACGCCGCCCCACACGCCGTGGGCCAACATCGACGCCTTCTTCGAGGAGGTGGCGAGGGGCGCATAAGGCTCGAAAAACAAGAAGCCGATGACCTTCCAAGACCTTACCTACGCCGACCTGTCGCTGCCCTTGCACGAAGTCTACGAACAGATGGGCTACGGCAGTGCCGCGCCCGACGGCGACGTGGCCGCCGAGACGCTCGCCGTCGAGGGGCAGATAGCCGCCGTGGCGCGCCCGCGCTACTGCTTCTTCATAGCCAAGGGCGCGCTCGACACCGGGCACGACACGCTCACCGTGGGCGCGACATGCCTGCACGTGGGCCGCATCATAAGCCGCCAGTTGCGCGGCAGCGAGGCTTTCGCCTTCTTCGTGGCCACGGCCGGCGCCGAGTTCGAGGACTACCAGATGCGCCTTAAGGACGACGACGACATGGTGCGCACGTTCATCGCCGACGCCTTCGGCAGCGTCATGGCCGAGCGCACGGCCGACCTTATGGAGCAAGACCTTCAAAACGAGATCGCCCCGCGCGGCTGGCTGCACACCAACCGCTTCAGTCCCGGCTACTGCGGCTGGCACGTCTCCGAGCAGCAGCGGCTCTTCCGCCTCTTCGGCGTTGAGCGTCCGTGCGGCGTAAGCCTTACGGAGTCGAGCCTGATGCTGCCCATCAAGTCGGTGAGCGGCGTGATAGGGATAGGCCCCAAAGTAAGGAAATTAGAGTATTCGTGCGGCCTTTGCGACTACAAAGACTGCTATAAGCGGCGACGGAAGTGACGCCCGCCGCATCGTTAAAGAAGAATTTAAAGAAGTTAATTTAGAAGTTAAAGAATTTAAAGAAGTTATCGCTCACTTCGTTCGCTTAGAAGTTAAAGCCAAATGCTTCGTTGATTATTTTAATTAACGTCAGTTCGGCATAAGAAGAATGTAATCATTCTAAAAACAAATGTCACCATTCTAAACCGTAAGAAGTCTGTGGCATTCCGTCATTCCGGGCCGGGACCCGGAATCCAGTATAAAAACGCTTTATTCGCAAAATGGTGTTTCCTGGATTCCGGGTCTAAGCCCGGAATGACGGTATGCCACAGACTTCTTACGGTTTAGAATGGATTACATTCTTCTTATGCCGAACTGACGTTTAATTAGATTAATAGAAACCAACAGTGGTAATGGCTTTAACTTCTAAGCGAACGTAGTGAGCGATAACTTCTTTAACTTCTTTACCTTCTAAATTAACTAAAGTTCGTTCTTCGTAATCTCGGCCACAACGCCCTGGTACTGCCTTTCCACGTTGAGGAAAGCCAGCATGTTGCGGTACACGTTGTCAACCTCCACGTAATAGTCGGTTACCGACAGCTCGCCGTTCTCCACAGCCGTGGAGAGCAGCCTTAGCGTCTCGTGCATCAGGGGTACGTCGTAAGCCTGCATCGAGGCTTCAAGCTGCAGCATCTCGTCGGCCAAGGCGCGCGCCGCGCTCTCGGCGTCGGCCAGCGCGTCGGCCTGCCTCATTTCGGCTTCGGCCTGCCTTGCCTTGGCCGAGCGCACCTTGTCCTTGCTTGAGAACAAGGGTATCGAGCCGCCCACGAGGAAGCCGTTGCTCGCGTCGCGGCCGTCAGTGTTGCGGCGGTAGCCTATCTCGAGTTTCGGTATCCAGCCCTGCTTGTTCACCCTTACGTCCTGTTCGGCGGCCTTCACCGACGCCTGCGCCGCCATCACGGCTATGTCGGCGGCCACCGCGCGCTCATACATCGCCTCGGCGCCCACGCCCGCCGGCGCGGGGTATTCGGCCGACGTAAGCTCTATGGGCTTGCCCCCGTTGAGCGCGCGCAGGCGGCTCAGGGCGGCGGCGCGCGCCGTCTCGGCGGCGGCAAGCTCGGCGGCGAGGTTCATGCGCTCCATCTTTATCTTGTTGAGTTCGAGCGAAGTGGTCTCGCCGCCCTCGTATTTCTCGGTGAACTTGGCCAGCAGTTCGTCGGCGTTGCGCCGCCTTTCGGCCAGTATCTCCTTCTGCTTGTTAAGGTGTACGAGGTCGAGGCAGAGCGTCTTGGCCTCGAGCAGCAGGTCGCGCCGCGCCGTCATATATTCCATGCGGCGCACGTCGCCCTGCAGCCGGCCGGCCTTGCGCCGCGCGCCGTAGAGCGTGGGGAAGTCGAATCCCTGCGATACTACGAGTTCGGAGCTTGCCACTCCGCTCGCGTGCTTGTTGAAAAACGGGCTGTACTCTACCGAAAGGTCCTCCAGCGTGTTCTGCTGCCGCGTCTCGATGTCGGCCGCCTCGTTGCCCTTCAGCATGGCCTTCAGCTCTATGTTGTTGCGCTCTACGCTCCCGAGCACGTCGCTTATGGTCTGCGCCCCGGCGCTTGCGGTCATGGCGAGGGCGGCTATCGTAAGTATTGTTGTTTTCATTGCTTGTTGTTGTTTTTTATGAATGTCAGCATAGCACCCATTCATGGAATTTAAAGAAGTTAAAGAAGTTAGAGAAGTTAAAGCCGAATGCCTTGTTTGGACGACGCAGGACTATTGGCTATAACTTCTTTAAATTCTTTAACTTCTTTAACTTCCCAATGAATGGGAGTTTTGCGGACATTCATCTTGTTTTTTATTAATCTCATCGTCATCAACGGCCTTTTGCGTTGCGAAAGGCCGTCTTCCGGCCTGCGGTATGCCGCCTTTTAGAGGGTAAAAGACGGCATACGGCCAAGTGACTGGTTATCAGTTATTTAACAATATGTTTCCGGTTCATCCATTCGTAGACTATCGGTATGATGAATCCGTTGAGGAACGTCGACGTGAGCAGTCCGCCGAGTATCACCTTCGCCATGGGGCTTTGTATCTCGTTGCCGGGCAGGCTGCCGCGCAGGGCCAACGGTATGAGCGCCAGGGCCGAGCACAAGGCCGTCATGAGGATGGGGTTAAGCCGGTCTAAAGAGCCGTGTACAACCCGCTCGCGCAGCGTTGTGCGGCCGTCGGCCAGCGTGTTGTAGCGGTTGATCAGCAGCATGCCGTTGCGCGTGGCGATGCCGAAGAGCGATATGAAGCCTATTATCGCCGGGATGCTCACTTCGCCCGTGGTCAGCACGAGGGTGAACACGCCGCCTATAAGGGCGAGCGGCAGGTTGATGAGTATCACCGCGCTTTCAACCGCGTTCTTGAACTGCATGTAGAGAAGCAGGAATATCACGATGACGCTCAGCACCGAGGCAAGCAGCAGTGTGCGGCTGGCGGCCTGCTCGCTCTCGAACTGTCCGCCGTACTCTACGTGGTAGCCCTCGGGCAGCTTCACTTCCTTCTCCACGCGCTTGCGTATGTCGTTCACCACGCTGCGCATGTCCCGTCCGCTCGCGTTGGCCGAGATTACTATCTTGCGCTTCACGTTCTCGCGGTTTATCGTGTTCGGGCCCATGGCCGAAGTCACGTCGGCCACGTTGGCCAGGGGCACCTTCCGGCCGTCGGGCGTGTCGATCATGAGGTCGCGTATGCGCTCCATGTCGCAGCGGTCGTGCTCGGCGGCGCGCACCACTAAGTTGAAGCTGCCGCCCTTCTCGTAGACTTGCGAGACGGTTTCGCCGGCCATGTTCACGCGGACAAACTGGTTGAAGTCGGCCAGAGGTATGCCGTACATCTTCAGCATCTCGCGCTTGGGCGTTATCTCGAGCTCGGGCCGCTCCACCTGCTGCTCCACGTTGAGGTCGGCCACGCCCTCAACGTCGGCTATGGCGTCCTTTATCTGGTTGCCTATCTCGAACATCTTGTTGAGGTCGTCGCCGAACAGCTTGATGGCTATGCCGGCCTGCGTGCCGCTCAGCATTGCGTCGATGCGGTGGCTTATGGGCTGGCCTATCTCGATGTTGGCGCCGGTGAGCACCGAGAGCTTATGCCTTACGTCGTCGAGAAGCTCCTCGTGCGAGCGGTCCTTAAGCTCGAACGGGGCCTCGA
>CALUIJ010000025.1 GCA_944320675.1 uncultured Prevotella sp. | reverse complement strand
TACGCAGCTACGTGTTCGACGACCGACGCGTAAAAGACCACCGCACCGGTTACCAGACAACCGACGTAGACGCCGTGATGGACGGCAAGATTGACGGATTCATCAAGGCGTACCTAATGGAGTTCCCTGTAAGCGAGGAAGAATAAACCTTCAAGAAGCAAGGTAACAAACATCTAAAAACCAAATAACTATGAGCCAGAAAAGCAAAGTACGCCACGCCCAGCGCGAGGCACAACAGGAGAAACAAGCAAAGAAAGTGATAACATGGATATTCGCGGCGCTCGTCGTGCTCGCGTTGGCATTCCTTGTTGCGGCAATGATGTTCTGACGCGGCATGAGCGGTCTTGAAATCGAACGCAAGTTCCTCGTGCACAAGGACGGCAGGCCGTACCGCACGCAGGCATACGCCAGCAGCCGCATAACGCAAGGCTACATCTGCAGCGAACGCGGGCGCACCGTAAGGGTGCGCATCCGCGACGGCCGCGGATACCTCACCATCAAAGGCCCGTCAGACCCGACGGGAACCACGCGCTACGAGTTTGAAAAGGAAATCACCCCCGACGAGGCGCAGCACCTCTTAAAACTATGCGAACCGGGGCTGATCGACAAGACGCGCTACCTTGTAAAGAGCGGACGGCACACCTTCGAGGTGGACGAGTTCTACGGAGAGAACGACGGACTGGTCGTAGCCGAAGTGGAGCTGCAGAGCGAAGACGAGCCTTTCACCAAGCCGGACTTCATCGCCGACGAGGTGACCGGCGACCGCCGCTTCTACAACTCGTCGCTGCGCACCGCGCCGTTCAGTGCCTGGCGCGACGCCTTGCCGCCAGAATACCGATGACGGCGGCGAGCGTCACGCCGGCGGCATTGGCCGCGAAGTCGAGCCAGTCGCCGCTGCGGCGCCCTCCGGTGCAGTTCTCCTGCAATACCTCTATAAGCCCGCTCATCAGCACGGGGGCGAGCCACGCCCAAACGAAAAGCCGCCGGGGCGACACCGACTTGTGACACCTTAAATACTCAATCCACACCGCCGTACACGTGCCGGCGTACATCACGATGTGCGTCCACTTGTCGATAAAGGCCACGTCGTCGAGCGGAGTGCGTGGCGGAGTGCAGAAACACAGCACCCAAATAATGACCGTAAACAAGCAAGAAAAAGGATAATTCCTTATCAAACGACCGTTTATTTTCATTTTTACTTCTATTTTGCTGCAAAATTAAGATGTTTTTCTTACATTTGCAACCGACAAACGACTGAAAATGAAAATAATCTTCCCGACGGGGCCGGCCACGCCATGATTAACATAGGAACGCCGACCCGTCACATGCGGAACTAAAAACACTATCCATCATGACACACAACGAAAGAGCAAACTTCAGCAGCAAGCTCGGAGTAATCCTCGCCACAGCCGGCTCGGCCGTAGGCTTGGGCAACGTATGGCGTTTTCCTTACATGACGGGCGAATACGGCGGAGCTGCGTTCATCGCGATATACATAGGCTGCGTGCTGCTGTTCGGCATACCGTGCATGGTCAGCGAATTCATCATAGGCCGCCACGCGGCGTCAAACACAGCCCGGGCCTACCACAGCCTGTCGGGCGGCACGCCGTGGGCGGCGATAGGCTACTTCGGCGTTTTCACGGGAGTGCTCATCACGAGCTATTACGCCGTGGTGGCCGGCTGGTGCCTCCAATACATAATGGCGTCGGCGCTGGGCCACCTGAAAGGCTCGCCCGAGTTCTTCGCCGACTATTTCGCCACGTTCGAGAAAGATCCGTTCAAGCCCGTGTTCTGGACCGTGGCGATAATCCTCGTCACGCATTACATCGTCTCCCACGGCGTGCGCGACGGCATCGAGAAAGCGTCGAAGCTGATGATGCCGGCCCTGTTCGTACTGCTGCTTATCGTTGTCGTGTCGGCATGCATGCTGCCGGGAGCGGCCGAGGGGGTGAAATTCCTCTTCAAGCCCGACCTGTCGAAGGTCGAGGGCGACGTGTTCCTCGGCGCGCTGGGGCAGTCGTTCTATTCGATGAGCATCGGCATGGGCTGCCTCTGCACCTACGCCTCCTATTTCAGCCGGCAGACCAACCTGATGAAGTCGGCAGTACAGATAGGCGTAATCGACACATCAGTGGCCATACTGGCAGGACTTATGATATTCCCGGCGGCCTTCTCCGTAGGCATAAGCCCCGACTCGGGTCCGTCGCTCGTGTTCATCACCCTGCCCAACGTGTTCCAACAGGCCTTCGCCGCAGTGCCCGCCGTGGGCTACGTCGTGGCCATCGCCTTCTACGCCCTGCTGGCCCTTGCCGCCCTTACGTCGCTTATCTCGCTCCACGAGGTCAGCACGGCGTTCGTCCACGAGGAGATGCACATGTCGCGCAAGTGCGGAGCGTGGGTGGTAACGGCGGTGTGCTCGGTCATCGGGGCAATCTGTTCGCTGTCTCTCGGCAAGTGGGATTTCCTCAAGATAGGCGACCGCACGCTGTTCGACTTCTTCGATTTCATAACAGGACAAGTGATGCTTCCGCTCGGCGGATTCTTCACATGCCTGTTCGTCGGCTGGTACCTGCCGCACAAGATGGTGCGCGAAGAGTTCACCAACTGGGGCACCCTGCGCGGCAAACTGTTCCACACCTACCTGTTCTTCATCAAGTTCGTCTGCCCAGTATGCATCCTGCTGATATTCCTCCACCAGTTCGGCCTGATATGACAAGCCGTAAACCCGACAACCGCACAGCCCGACAACCGTATAACTCCAAAATCCAACGACCACATAACCGTATAACCCCATAACCGCATAACCCTACAATCCCATAACCTCCTAATACTAATGAGCGACATCTTTTACATGCAGCGCAACGACCGCCGCACGATATTAGCCGTGGCGGCAGTGCTCGTCATGGCCATAGGCACGGCCATATACGTCGGCTCGGACAATAAGACGACACCTGAAAAAACGCCACCCGGCACCGCAACGACAAGGAAACGGACTAACGAAAAGACCGTTGGAAGCGCGGAAACGACATACTACGACGCAGGCGGACGCAAAACTGAACTGTTCACGTTCGACCCGAATACGGCCGACAGCACCCAACTGTTGCGCCTCGGGCTCGCCCCATGGCAAGTGAGGAACATCTACAAGTACCGCGCCAAAGGCGGAATATACCGCCGTCCGGCAGACTTCGCCCGGCTCTACGGCCTGACCAAAGGGCAATACGAACGGCTGCTGCCATACATCCGCATATCCGACGACTACCGCCCGGCGGCCGAAGCCTACGCCGCGGAACTGCACGAGCCTTACGAACGCGATACGCTAAGGTATCCGCTGAAAATAAAACCGGGCGAGCACATAGCCCTGAACTCGGCCGACACCGCATTGCTGAAGCGCGTGCCGGGCATAGGCAGCGGCTTCGCCCGCGCCATAGTGCGCTACCGCGAACGCCTCGGAGGATTCTACAAAGTGGAGCAACTGCTCGAAATCGACAACTTCCCGCAATCGGCACTACCCTACTTCACCGCCGACGCATCGCACTGCCGCAAGCTGAACGTCAACAAACTGACGCTCGCCAAGCTGCGCCGCCACCCCTACATAGGCTTCTACCAGGCCAAGACCATCGTAGACCACAGACGGCTGCACGGCCCCATACACAGCCTCGACGAGCTAAGCCTATACAAGGACTTTCCGCCGGAAACAATCGAAAAGCTGCGCAACTACGTAGAGTTCTGACGCAATGCGCCACGCAGTTGCCACGCAAAGCAACTCAAGCCCGATTCAAAAACGGCTTATTTTGCCTGGCACGAAACTTATTATTACTATTGTGTCTGCTTAGGTAATGATTGTTTATAAAAGGCTTTAGCGCGACAACTCAACGCAACTCTTCAATGGACGCATCATCCAGATACGAACCGTCCATACCCGCCGTAACCGCCGCTATCGTCACAGGTCTCGTCTCATGCGGACTGTCATAGGCAGAACGAGGCTTAGCCGTGGCCTACAGCTTGGTCGAAACCGACCGGCATGCCGCAGCAAGACATGACCTTTCGCGTTGCAAAACACAACCTTTTGCAGGCTGAAAGGCGGCAAACGGGAACACGAAAGGCGGCTTATTGGAACACGCAATGAATTTTCATTCGGCATTTTAACCCCAATCGGCCATTAGAGTTTGGTCTGATTATGTGTTTAACGTCGGGCAGATTGCTTCCCGTATCGCCGACGGCGTAGCGGGCTACGCCGGGACGGGACGAAGAGCAAGATGCCGGCAGAAACGCATAAGCAGACCGAAAAGTATGTAAGACAAGATTTCTTCAGGTATTACGCCCTAATGACCGATTGGGATTTAATCTACGTCAAATCAACATAAGTGAGCACCTTGCAGGAGGGAATAAACATATTATGAATGTTCCAACAAAGTATGCCCGGGGATGTTTATGCAAAACATCATCAAAACGCGAACGTGCGCGCAACCGGTCCGTCGTAAGTGTTCAGGCGGACAACCACCTCGTCGCCGGCCGTGGGGCTAACCGGCAGGCCGGCGACGGGGATGCTTACGTATGCCTCGGTGCTGTAATATTCGGGCACGCCGTTCTGGTCGTGGTAAAGGCTGAGGTGGACGCGGCGATGTGAATCAGGCGCGGCGACGATGCTGTCGCACACGATGCCTATCGTCTGCCGCCCGGTTTCGCCGTCGGCCTGACCGGTCTTTACGAGCAGTTCGAGGTTGAGGTATTTGCCGTTGGCGCCCGCCCACAAGCTTACGAAAGTAACCGGGTCGGTCTTCATTTCCCCTTCCATATCCCCCACCGGCACCACCTTTGGCACAAGCACCTGCGCAAGGCCGAGCGGCTCGGCCACCGCGCGGCCGCCACCGTCTGCCACTTTCTTATAATATAGCAGCGCGCGGTAAACGGTATCTGCCTTCTCCATCCACGACACTTTCACCGGTGCCGTCAGCTCAAGCCGCTCGCCGCCGTCGGTCTCGATGCCCGCCATGCAGGCTCCGGCGTCGGTCCACACCTCGCCGAAGTCGGCGCGCATGGCCGAAAGGGCTCCGTCGCCGGTGTCGTATGCGTCGTTACTGCACGCCGCGAACAACACCGCGGCCGCAATGAAAAGTATATTGAATATATTTCTCATTCGGTAGCCTTAATAAAATTAACGGCCGGGTTGGCGTACATGGTCAGCATCCGCTCCATCAGATACGGCTCGTCCTTATCCGGCAGGTCTATCTTGACAAGCCTTCCGGCGAGATACTTGTTGAAGGCCGCCTTATCGTCAGCGGTATACTTGCCGGCGTTGGCACTGTCGCCGCGGAGCATGTCGAGGGCGATGTAATTAGACGGATAAAGGCGGTAGTTGCGGTGGATCTCATGGTCGATGTGCGCAGCTATGACGTCGAACACCTCCGTCTTGGGCGTGGCCGGGTCGAGTGAGTCGAGCCATGCGTCGATGCACGGCGCGCAATGGTAGTGGACGCGCCCCTTGTAGCCCGTTATGCCGGTCTGCATGCTTACGACGTCGTCCGTGGCCGACTTCTTCCATGCCGGATTGTCGCGCTTCTGCTGAAACTCCTTTGCCTTAAGGTAGTCGCACGGATCGTACTCGTAAGATATCGCCAAGGGCACGATGTGCAGGCGGCGAAGCTTCTCCACCACGCCCTCGCGGCCGCTGCCGAGGGCCATCATCTTAAGGACGGCCGGCTGGGTGCGGTCGTCCGAGTCCTTGGCGCGGCCCTCGCGCTGGGCAATCCAGATGTTGTCGTGCTTCTCTTCGATCACGAAGCGCATGTAGTCGGACATCAGGCGGCTCGCCGCAAGCGTCTCCCTCGGCGTAAGCCCGCGCCTTACGATGAACGACTTGTTGACCCTAACCAAGTCCTTAACCCACGGCAGCGAGAGCAGATTGTCGCCGATGGCTATCTCGCACGTCGTATTGAAGCCGTTGTCTATCAGCAACTTGTCGAGAAAACCGGAATCCAACACGATATCGCGGTGGTTGCTCACAAAGGTGTAACGCCCCGACGGGTCGACCGCCGAGGAGTCCATGTCGCAGCCTTTGGTCAGCTTGTCGGCAAGCGACTGTATGAAACCGTAACAAAACTCTACCTGGAAATCAAAGTTGGTCTTGCACGCAAGCATCTTCTCGCGCACCTTCTCAAACGGCACGCCCGGAACGGCGTATGCCAAAACCTGCCTGAACTGCTCGTCGGCAAGCAGCCGCCCGAACGCCTGCGGCAATTCCTCAGGCTCGAAAGGACGGATACCGTCAAATTCAACGGGAACTTTCATAGTATGTATGTTTTATTAAAAGGAGTAAAGGAGGAAAGAAGTAAGGGGTTGAGGAGTAAAGTGATAAAGTAAGAAAGACAATTGCCTTGTCTTGATTTCCCTATATGTTTGAACATCTTTTCATTGTCTTTACTACTTTATCACTTTACTCCTCAACCCCTTACTCCTGTTCTCCTCTACTCCTTTACTCCTTATAATTAATCACCTGAACTGGTTCTCAACGATGTCTGTAAGTACGTCGGTCATGTTGAGTCCGGCCGCCTTCACCTGCTGCGGAATGAAGCTCGTGGCCGTCATGCCGGGAGTGGTGTTGATCTCGATCATGTTCACCTTGTCGACCTCCTTGCCGTCGCTGCCCGTGCCGCGGCTTATGATATAGTCGATGCGTATCATGCCGTTGCAGTGCAGTATGTCGTAGATTTGGCTCGTAATCTCCTCCACGCGCTTAGTAGTCTCGGGCGAGAGGCGCGCAGGCGTTATCTCCTGCACCTGTCCGTTGTACTTCGCGTCATAATCGAAGAACTCATGCTGCGTCACCACCTCGGTTGCAGGCAGCACAACGCTCTTGTCGTGCGTCTTATAGCAGCCTATCGAGATCTCGGTTCCCTCAATGAACTGCTCCACCATCACGTCCTCGCTCTCGAGCATGGCCTTACGTATGGCGGGGGCGAGCTGGTCCTTATTCTTCACCTTTGACACGCCGAAGCTGCTGCCGTCGGCCGCAGGCTTCACGAAACAAGGCATGCCGATGCGCTCCTCAATCTCGTCGTCGCTTACAATCTCCTCGTAACCCTTGCGGATAAGCAGGCTGTCGGCCACGCGCACCCCGTAGCCGCGCAGGTATTGGTTGAGCACGAACTTGTTGAACGTCAAAGCCTCTACGAGCACTCCGCTCGTAGAATAAGGCACGTGCACAAGCTCGAAGTATCCCTGCATTATGCCGTTCTCTCCCGGCGTGCCGTGTATCGTGATATAAGCGTAATCGAATTGTACAAACTTTCCGTCCTCCATGAACGAGAAGTCGTTGCGGTCGACGCGGGCGGTAGTGCCGTCGGGCAGGTTGACATGCCAGTCGAGCCCCCTTACGACAACGATGTAGACGTCGTACCTATCCTTGTCGAAGAATGAATAAAGCCCTTGGGCGGAGCGTAAAGAGACGCCATACTCGGAAGAGTCACCCCCGCAGACAATGGCAATAGTTCTCTTAAGATTTTTCATAAAACACCATTATTTAAATTCGTTCCATTTATGTATTTTCTCCATTTGGATATGAGCTGAACCAAATCATCGGGCAGCTGCGACGTGAAGTCGACCTGACGGCCCGTGGTAGGATGCACGAAGCCGAGCGTCCTGGCGTGGAGTGCCTGGCGCGGGCATGCCTTGAAGCAGTTCTCCACGAACTGGCGGTAGCTGCCCGTGCGGTTGCCGCGCAGTATCTCCATGCCGCCGTAACGCTCGTCGGCGAACAGCGGATGGCCGATGTGCCTCATGTGCGCCCTTATCTGGTGGGTGCGGCCAGTCTCCAGGACGCACTCCACCAATGTTACGTAGCCGAACCTTTCTATTACGCGGTAATGCGTCACGGCGTGCTTGCCTACGCCCGAGTCGGGCGGGAACACCGCCATGCGCATGCGCTCCTTCGGGTCGCGGGCGATGTTGCCCTCGATGCGCCCCTCGTCCTCGGTGAAGTTGCCCCAAACGAGGGCGTTGTAGCTGCGGTGGGTGGTCTTGTTGAAGAACTGCAGGCCGAGCCTTGTCTTGGCGACGGGCGTCTTGGCGACGACGAGCAGGCCGCTCGTGTCTTTGTCAATGCGGTGCACCAAGCCCACCTCGGGGTCGTTGGGGTCATACGTAGGCACGTCTTTCATGTGCCAAGCCACGGCGTTCACGAGAGTGCCGTGCCAGTTTCCGCACCCCGGATGCACCACAAGTCCGGCGGGCTTGTTTATCACCATAAGCTCCGAGTCTTCGTAAACGACGTCGAGCGGTATGTCCTCCGGCTCGATGACGTTGTCGTATTGTGGACGGTCGAGCATCAGCGTTATCACGTCGAAAGGGCGCACGCGGTAGTTGCTCTTGACGGGACGGTCGTTGACATGCACGAAACCGGCGTCGGCGGCGCGCTGTATGCGGTTGCGGCTTGTGTGCTGCAACTTCTTCAGCATGAACTTGTCAATGCGCAAGGGCTCTTGCCCCTTGTCCACGACGACGCGCAGGTGCTCGTACAGCCGTTGCCCCTCGTCGTCCTCTATGTCTATGTCGTCGATGTAGTCTTCTGCCATAATCTTAGTGATAGTCAAAAAGCCGTTCCCCGTCCTTATTCCGGTCCGGTGACGACCTCGAACTCGTCAACGTCGCCCTCCTGCTCGGGGGCTGTGTAATACACGCCGTCAGACGGTATCGGCTCGGCCAACGAGTCGCCGAGCCCGCCGCCATAATCCTCAGGCACGGTGTAGACCACCGAGTCCTCAAGGTCGCGCATGCCGTCGCCCACCTGTATTATGACGACGTCGTTCACCGACACTTTCTGCCCCGTGCGCAGGAGCCGGCCGTTCGACTTCAGCCCGTAGACCCACTCCTTCTCTCCCGGGATGTACTGCGTAGGGCCGAGCTTGAAGCCCATGGCCGCCAGCTTCGCCCTGGCTTCGCGGTACGAGCAGTTGTCGATGATGTCGGGGACGGTGAGCATAGGCGAGTGCGACGAATTGATCACGACGTAGACCACGCGCCCCGACTTCACCCCCCTGCCCGGCTCGGGCGACTGCTCGAGGATACAGTCGGGCGGAAGCGTCTTTACATATCCGGTGTCGCTGACGACCACTCCCAGCTTATCGGCGGCGAGTATGCGCTCGGCATCGGCAAACGGCTTGCGCCTGACGTCGGGCACGCTTATCACCTCTCCGTGGTGGGTGTACATGTCAATGCCCATCTTCACGCCCAAGCACAGCAAGACGACGACAAGCAGCATGGCGGCCAGGTTGAGCCAAAGCCTCACACTGAAGATTTTTCTGAAGAAATCCTTCGCCTTCATTCCTGTTGTTGTTTCTTGCACGGTGCGGCGCAGGCTGCCGAAGGGCGGGGGCTTTGCCCCGGCCCGAAGCGCGCCGCATGTTTTTTTGCAAAGGTATGAAAAAAACAGAAAGAAGCAAAGGCATTGCTTTACTTCTTTCGTTTTAAGGTTTAAAAATCCTCCGAGACTATGGGTTACTTGCCGTGGTTCTCGTCTGAAACAGTAAGTTTTTTACGCCCTTTCGCACGACGTGCGGCAAGCACGCGGCGACCATTCTTTGTAGCCATTCTCTCACGGAAGCCGTGCTTGTTCACTCTCCTCCTGTTGTGCGGCTGAAATGTTCTTTTCATGTTCGTCTATTTATTATTGTTATTTGTTTTCACGCTTTGGGCTGCAAAAGTACGCAATTCTTTTTAAATAACCAAGAAATATGCGTTTTTTAGCCTTCCGTTTTATGCTTTTTTCTAAAAAAATACTACCTTTGCACCCTGAAAGTCAACTTTTTGGGCGAATATGGCGCTTACGGCCGGCATCCATGCCGCGCAGGCCCTGCCGCGGGCGCCGCATTCTTTTGGCTGACAACAATTTAAATTACAAACACCAATATGATCAATTCACAGGAAATAAAGAAAGGTACATGCATCCGCATGGACAACCAAGTATGGATTTGCATCGACTTCCAGCACGTAAAGCCCGGTAAGGGCAACACCGTAATGCGTACGAAGCTGAAGAACGTAACCGACGGCCGCGTGCTCGAGCGCACGTTCCAGATAGGATTCAAGCTTGAGGACGTACGCATAGAGCACCGCCCCTACCAATACCTTTACGAAGACCCGACGGGCCTCATCTTCATGAACCAGGAGACGTTCGAGCAGATACCGATCAACCGCGACTCGATAATCGGCGTCGACTACATGAAGGAAGGCGACGTCGTAGAGGTGGTTACCGACACTACCGACGGCACGATACTCTACGCCGAGATGCCCGTTAAGACCAACCTGCGCGTGACCCACAGCGAGCCGGGCATCAAGGGCGACACCGCCACCAACGCCACCAAGCCCGCAACGCTCGAAAGCGGCGTAGAAGTGCGCGTACCGCTGTTCATCAACGAGGGCGACCTCATCCAGATCGACACGCGCGACGGCAGCTACCTGAGCCGCGTGAAAGAATAACACCGCTTTTCCGACAATAGGAACCTAAAATAGTTAAGGGGGCCTAAGCTGTTAAGGACAATTGCATTTGTACACGTTTCAACTGACAAAAGCACGTGTCTGCCAACCGCTTCGGCTCCCTTAACAGTTTCAACCGCCTGCAAAACCACACACTATGAAATATTCCTTCATCGTTCCAGTTTACAACCGACCCGACGAAGTGGACGAACTCCTTGACAGCCTCACACGGCAGACCGCGGACGACTTCGAGGTGATAATCGTAGAAGACGGCAGCTCCGTGCCGTGCAAGGACGTATGCGGCAAGTACGCCGGAAGGCTCGACCTGCACTATTATATGAAGAAGAACAGCGGCCCGGGGCAGAGCCGCAACTACGGAGCCGAACGCTCGAAAGGCGAATATCTCATAGTGCTCGACTCCGACGTCGTAGTGCCCGAAGGCTACCTGAAGGCCGTAGACGACGAACTGCGGCGCGAACCGGCCGACGCCTTCGGCGGACCCGACCGCGCCCACGCCTCGTTCACCGACACGCAGAAGGCCATCAGCTACTCGATGACCAGCTTCTTCACCACGGGCGGGATACGCGGCGGCAAGAAGAAGCTCGACAAGTTCTACCCCCGCTCCTACAACATGGGCGTGCGCCGCGACGTCTACCTGCGCCTCGGCGGATTCTCGAAGATGCGCTTCGGCGAGGACATCGACTTCAGCATACGCATATTCAAGGCCGGATGCCGCTGCCGCCTGTTCCCCGAAGCGTGGGTGTGGCACAAGCGGCGCACCGACTTCCGCAAATTCTTCCGCCAGGTGTTCAACAGCGGAATAGCACGAATAAACCTTTATAAGAAATACCCCGAATCGCTCAAGCCCGTCCACATGCTGCCCATGGCGTTCACGGTGGGCGTATGCGCCCTCGTGCTGACGTCGGCCGTCGGGCGCGTGCTGATGGAGTACGACGACGTACACCGGTGGTACTGGCTGTGCGCCGGCCCATGGCTGCCCATACTGCTTTACTGCCTGCTCATCCTCGCCGGCTCGTCGGTGGCCAACAAAAGCATTAAGGTGGGGCTGCTGAGCGTCCCTGCGGCGTTCATCCAGCTCTTCGGCTACGGCTGCGGCTTCCTCACGGCATGGTGGAAACGCTGCGTGAAAGGACAAGACGAGTTCCACGCCTTTGACAAGACTTTCTACAAATAACCGAAACGGAAAATCGGGAACAGGGGAATCACGGTTACCGCGGACATAGTTCACTAACCGCCGTTCCCGATTGGGAAAAACGAGGCAAGAATAACCACAAAACCTTCATTCCCTATTAGGATGAAACTTTCAATCAACCAATGGGCAGAGGAAGACCGCCCGCGCGAAAAGCTCATGCGGCTCGGGCCGCAGGCGCTGTCGAACGCCGAGCTGCTGGCCATACTAATAGGCTCAGGCTCGCACGACGAGAGCGCCGTCGACCTGATGAAGCGCGTGCTCGCCGACTGCGACAACAACCTCAACACGCTCGGGAAAAAGACGATAGCCGAACTTAGCGGCGGACGGTATAAGGGCATGGGGCCGGCAAAAGCCGTGACCATACTCGCGGCATGCGAATTAGGCAAGCGGAGGCAGCAGGAAAAAGCCGAGGAGCGCAAGCAGCTCAACTCGGCCGCGGCCATATACGAATACATGCATCCGCGCATGCAGGACCTGAGCGAGGAAGAGGCCTGGGTGCTGCTGATGAACCAAAACTTCAAGCTGATAAAACCTGTGCAGCTGTCGCACGGGGGAATAACCGAGACCGCCGTCGACATCCGCGTGATAATAAAGAACGCGCTGCTCTGCAACGCCACGGTGGTGGTCCTGTGCCACAACCACCCGAGCGGCAACGCACGCCCGAGCGGCGACGACGACCGGCTGACGCAGAAGCTGAAGAAGGCGTGCGAGGTGATGCGCCTCTACATGCTCGACCATCTCATAATAACCGACGGCCACTACTACAGCTACTCGGAAGAGGGACGGCTGTAACCGCCGCGGGCACAGTCCCCGAGCCTGCCTCTCACGTATTCAACCACCTCGCCCGCGCCGTCGCAGCTCAGCAGGTAGGCGCGGCCGCGGCGGGTCTTCACGTAGAAAGCGTCGTCATACCGGCCGACGTACTCGAAATGGGAACCGAGCCCGCCGCCCGAGAACCAGCCTATGAAGCCGCAGAAGGCTCCGCTGCCGCAGAAGCGGAACATGTCGGAGGCCTTGCCATGCCACAGGCCTATCTCAGCAATGTCGGCATAGCGGAACTCCTTACGGCCGCGCACGCGATGCAACACGAGGGCGTCGGCGGCAAGCTCGACGCGCCGGGGCGAAATAAGGTAGAAATGAAACAGGACACCAAGCACCGTGGCCGTGGCCAGCAGCATTATGAAGAAAGGCACGAGGATGAACGGCTCGGCGAACACCATGTACCACGACGGCACGAACACCGCCACGACCAACACCCAGACAAACGCCGTGCAATAACGCACCGCCCGGCTCTTTGTTACGTTATACATACGACTCGGCTCCATGTTTTCCATGTTTTTAGGTTCCGCTACAAAGTTAATGCTTTTTTGCCGTTCCACAAAACACATCGGCTACAAATATCCGCCAAGACCGACAATCCGGAAATAAACGCATAAGGATTCTTATGATTCGGAATGCCGTCTTCCGGCGTGCGAAAGACGGCAAAACGCAACGCAAAATACGGCAAAACGCAATGCGGAAGACGGCGTTCAGCAAGCCGGCGCGCCATGCCATACCCCGACGACGGCATCTGCCGGGAAAGCCATTCCACCTTTTTTCATAATAATAACATCAGTATTCTTGGATTTATGGCAAAATATGGTTACTTTTGCGAAGATATTCCGAAAAGCGACAAAAAACACATCACGACAATGGGAAAAACACCGACAGCCGCACGCCACGCTTTGCTTGCGTGCAGACACATGCTCATGGCAGTATCCGCGATATGCGCATTAGCCGCATGCGGCGGCGGCGACGAGCTGACCGCGCCCCACGAGCACACCCAGGACGAAATCAAGGCCAAGCAATACCTCGGTTATTATCCCTGCGAAATAGACATAGACGACTTCCACGGCTGGACGGCCGACGGCTCATACCACTGCTCGGGCATCAACAAGAAGCACTTGTGGTTCGCCGTCTACGACGAGGCCACGACGGCGCTCAAGCTCCAGTGGTTCGACACGGCGAGGTTCGACCGCGAACTTACATACGCCACAGCCGACGGCTCCGAGCGCACGGGCCGGATAAGCACGATAAGCGCCGACCGCTTCATACCGGCGCAATCCGGCGGCGGGTCGCCCTCCGGATGGTGCATGGCCTTCAAGGCCACGCTCGACGGCGGCGGAGAAGCCTACGTGCCCGTAATAGGCAATACCTCGGCAAAGAGCAAGCTTGAAGCCACGGCCACGCTCGACGCCCTCCGCCCGTGGACAGCAAACAGCGCGGTGGTTGACGACAAGCTGTACAATTTCGACGGCACGCCGATGTTCAACTTCGACCGCGCGCTCGGCCTGCCGCTCGACAGCGTCCACGAAACTGGCATAAGCATGGCATGCAGCGGATACGACATCAGCGGAATGACGTCGTACCGGCTGGAGGACGGCCGCCTGAAGCACATCGACTACGTAGGCGGCAACATCGTCTGGGAGCAGGACTTCGCCTCGCGCTACCCCGACGGAGCCGACATCGCGGCCGGATTCAAGGCCTACGGCCAAGACTACGCCACGGTGGCCGTCAGCATAACCTACGCCGACGGCACGACGGCCACCGAGACGCTGCGCTTCGACCTCGACGGCGGCGGGGTCGTAGAGGTGGAAGGCGAATAACCGCCACGACGACAAGACGACATCAACCTAATAACAAAAATAATTCGGATATTTTATGGCATACAAACGCATTACCGCGGCCGAAGCAGCCTCGATGATACGCAACGGCGAGAACATCGGCCTCAGCGGATTCACGCCTGCGGGCACGGCAAAGGCCGTAACCAAGGAACTGGCGAAAAAAGCGCAGGCCGAGCACGAGGCCGGACGCGAGTTTAAGATTGGTCTCTTCACGGGAGCCTCAACCGGGCAGAGCGCCGACGGCGACCTGTCGAACGCGCAGGCCATACGCTACCGCGCGCCCTACACCACCAACGGCGACTTCCGCCGCCACGTCAACGCCGGCGAGATAGCCTACAACGACATCCACCTGAGCCACATGGCGCAAGAGCTGCGCTACGGATTCATGGGCGGAATAGACTGGGCCATACTCGAGGTGTGCGACATAGAGGAGGGCGAGACCACATGCAAGGCCTACCTGACGGCGGCCGGAGGCATAAGCCCCACCGTGGCGCGCCTGGCCAAGCACGTGGTGCTCGAGCTCAACTCGTTCCACAGCAAGGACGCCAAGTTCCTGCACGACGTTTACGAGCCGCTCGACCCGCCGCTGCGCCAGCCCATACCCATCACGCACGTCAACGACCGTATCGGCAAGCCCTACGTCGAAATAGACGCAAGCAAGATAGTAGGCGTGGTTGAATGCGACATAGCCGACGAGGCCAGGGCGTTCAAGGACTCCGACCCCGTGACCGACCAGATAGGCCACAACGTGGCGCAGTT
This sequence comes from uncultured Prevotella sp., assembly GCA_944320675.1. Taxonomy (GTDB): domain Bacteria; phylum Bacteroidota; class Bacteroidia; order Bacteroidales; family Bacteroidaceae; genus Prevotella. Next base: position 12,016 of record CALUIJ010000025.1, on the reverse strand, counting down.
CCTGCTCGGCGACATGAAGCGCGGAGTAATCCCGCCGTCGTTCCTGCCGCTGCAGAGCGGAGTGGGCAGCACGGCCAACGCCATACTCGGCGCGCTGGGCCACGAGAAGAGCGTGCCCGACTTCAACGTGTACACCGAAGTGCTGCAGGACAGCGTCGTGGGCATGATGCTCGAAGGCCGCGTGAAGGACGCCTCGTCGTGCTCGCTCACCGTGTCGAACGAATGCCTCAGGCAGATTTACGACAACATAGACTACTTCAAGCAGCACCTCACCCTGCGCCCGAGCGAAATCTCAAACTCGCCCGAGGTGATACGCCGCCTCGGCGTGATAGCCATAAACACCGCCATCGAGGTTGACATCTACGGCAACGCCAACTCGACGCACATCAGCGGCACCAAGATGATGAACGGCATCGGCGGCTCGGGCGACTTCGAGCGCAACGCATACATAAGCATCTTCACATGCCCGTCGACGGCCAAGGGCGGACTCATCAGCTCGATAGTGCCCTTCGTGAGCCACCAGGACAGCTCCGAGCACGACGTCAACGTGATCGTGACCGAACAGGGCGTGGCCGACCTGCGCGGCAAGTGCCCCGAGGAACGCGCGCGCCTCATCATAGAGAACTGCGCCCACCCCGACTACCGCCCGTTGCTGCGCGAATACCTCAAGATGGCAAAAGGCGGACACACGCGCCACTGCCTGACCGCCGCCTTCGCCATGCACGACTCGCTGGCGCGCAAGGGCGACATGCACCTGACCGATTTCGCCGAATACGTTAAGTAAAGGCGGAAGATAAAAGAAGTAAAAAAGGCGGAACCTCAAAACAACGTGGAACGACGACGAACGTTCAGCCTCGTTTTTGCAGCTCCGCCTTTTTTACTTCTTTACTTTTTTACCTTTAATATGTCCTTTTCACCCTTCCTCCTTTCACCTTTTCACCTTTTTATGTACCTTTGCAGGCTGTAACGCAATTTTAACACATGCAGCAAAGGAAGATATTGGTGACCGGGGCAAGCGGTTTCATCGGCAGCTTCATCGTCGAAGAAGCCCTCAAAAGGGGATTCGACACATGGGCGGCAGTACGCAGGAACAGTTCGCGGCAGTACCTTACGGACGAAAGGATCAACTTCATCGAACTCGACCTCGACAAGCCCGGCGGCCTCAGGCGGAAGCTTGAAGGAAAAGCCTTCGACTACGTAGTACATGCGGCCGGAGCCACAAAGTGCCTCCACGCCGAAGACTTTTTCCGCATAAACACCACCGGGACAGCCAACCTGGCCGCCGCCGTAAGCGAAACATGCCCGGGGCTGAAGCGGTTCGTATTCATCAGCAGCCTGAGCGTAATGGGGCCGGCAAGGGAGAGCAGGCCCTACACGGAAATGACCGACGGCGACACCCCGCGCCCCGACACGGCCTACGGACAGAGCAAGCTCAAGGCCGAGCAGGCACTCGAAGGCATGCATGGGTTTCCGTTCATAGTGCTGCGCCCCACAGGCGTCTACGGCCCGAGGGAGCGCGACTACTTCATGATGGCCGAGAGCATAAGCCGCCACGTAGACTTCGCCGCAGGGCTGCGTCAGCAAGACCTTACGTTCATCTACGTAAAAGACCTCGTACAGGCCGTCATGCTCGCGCTCGACAACGGACGCACCGGGGCGAAATACTTCCTCAGCGACGGCAGGGTGTATTCGTCGCGCGCGTTCAGCGATCTCATACGCCGCGAACTGGGCAACCCCTGGCTGCTCAGGATAAAGGCTCCACTATGGCTGCTACGCATAATAACGGCATGCGGCGAATACGCAGGCAGGACGACGGGACGAATGACGGCGCTCAACAACGACAAATACAAGATAATGAAACAGCGCAACTGGCGCTGCGACATAACCCCCGCAATAAGCGAACTCGGCTACAAGCCGCGCTACGGCCTCGCACAAGGCGTCGGCGAAGCCGTCGAATGGTATAAGGAAAACAAGTGGTTGTAAGGCTATTTAAGGTTGCGGGATTGTGAGGCTGTAAGGTTGAGAGGCCTATTTGGAAAAATCCGCAACAACCGTACGACCCTAAAACCGCATAACCCCAAAAACGCACAACCCCAAAACCGCATAACCCGACAAAATGGTAAAATTCATAAAGCAACTGTTCACCATCGACAAAAACCCGCGTAAAGGGCTGTTCGCCCTCGAATGGGTGATGGCCGCCTACATGGCACTCACGTTGCTGATAATATTCTTCACCTATACGAAGCTCGAGAACCCCGACACCATGATTTGGGGCCGGGTAAGGATAGCCGCCGTCACCGCCGGCATGTGGGCTGTGTACCGCATGCTGCCGTGCCGCCTTACGCTCTTCTTGCGCATAACGGTGCAACTGGCCCTGCTCGGATGGTGGTATCCCGACACATACGAGATAAACCGCATGCTGCCCAACCTCGACCACGTGTTCGCCCGGTGGGAACAGGCCGTATTCGGATGCCAGCCCGCCCTGCTCTTCTACGACGCCATGCCGTGGCCCGTGGTCAGCGAGCTTATGAGCATGGGCTACGCCGCTTATTACCCGATGATCGTGTTCATCGTCATTTATTATTTCATCTTCCGCTACCACGACTACCAGCGCGTGGCGTTCGTCATACTGACGGCGTTCTTCGCCTACTACGTCGTCTACATCTTCCTGCCGGTCACGGGGCCTACGTTCTATTACAACGCGGTAGGGCTGGCCGACATCAAGCAAGGCATATTCCCCGACGTGCATTACCATTTCAACTATTTCCAAGACTGCCTGCCCACGCCCGGCTACGCCGACGGCGTGTTCTACCAGATGGTCGAGAGCGCAAAGGAGGCCGGCGAGCGCCCCACGGCCGCATTCCCCAGCAGCCACGTCGGCATAAGCACGATACTCATGATGCTGGCATGGCGCACGGGCGACCGCCGCATGTTCTATGTGCTCACGCCGTTTTACGTATTCCTCTGCTTCTCCACGGTGTACATACAGGCCCATTACGCCATCGACGCAATAGCCGGACTCGTTAGCGGCGTACTGCTTTATCTCATCCTGATGCCAATAAGCAAAAGGGCGTGCCCGTCGTGAGCGGTGCCTCATTCTCCGAGGAGGACGGCCGACAGCTCGCGCATGCCTTCCGACGCGCCTTTCATTATGTGGCGCACGTCGTGCAGTCCCGAGGCCATTACGGGCTTGGGGTCGATGAGGTATATCGGCACCTGCCGGCGTACATACTGCACGAGGCCCGCGGCCGGATACACGTTGAGCGAAGTGCCGATGATGACGAACACGTCGGCCTTCAGGGCGTATTCGGCTGCGACTGAAATGTTGGGCACGGCCTCGCCGAAGAATACGATGTAGGGGCGCAGCAGCGAACCGTCGCCGGCCTTCTCGCCGGGAGCCACGTCAAGGTTGCCGGCGGTCATCGTGCGGTGGTAGCGCGGGTCGTCGACGTTGCGGCTCGAGCATGTTTTCATCAGTTCGCCGTGCAGATGGATTACGCGCGAACTGCCCGCGGCCTCGTGCAGGTTGTCAACGTTCTGAGTCACGACGGTTACGTCGTATTTCCGCTCCAATGCGGCCACGAGGCGGTGCCCCTCGTTGGGCTCCGCCATGAGCAGCTTCTTGCGGAGCATGTTGTAGAAGTTGTTTACGTAGACAGGGTCTTGCTCCCACGCCTCGTGCGTGGCCACACGTGCTACGGGATAGTTCTCCCACAGTCCGTCGGCGTCGCGGAAGGTGCTAAGGCCGCTCTCTACCGACATGCCCGCACCTGTAAGGACAACAAGTTTTTTCATAATCAAATGTTTTTATGGCCAAAGAGGTTGCCGTCACAACTGACGGCCGCCGCTCCAACTATTTATAAAGCTTATCTTTCCACAAAATTAGTGATTTTTCTTCAATTATAATTACATAATCAGATAAAAATGCTACCTTTGCACGGTTTTATTTTTAAGGTATAAGTAATCAGATTTATTAGGAAATGGACAAGTTAAGTTACGCTTTGGGATTGGGCATCGGGCGCCAGTTGGCGCAGATGGGTGCCACGGGCTTGAGCATCGACGATTTTGCGGCCGCCATAAAGGACGTCTTGGCAGGCGGAGAGCTCAAGGTGGCCGACCGTGAAGCGCAGACGTTGGTACAAGAGTTTTTCCGTAAGCAGGAGGAGAAGGCCAATGCCGAAATGGCCGAGAAAGGCAAGAAAGCCAAGGCCGAGGGCGAACGGTTCCTGGCCGACAACGCCGCGAAAGAAGGCGTTGTAACGCTGCCCAGCGGACTTCAATACAAGGTGCTCGGCGAGGGCTCAGGCCGCAGGCCGAAGGCTACCGACAAGGTGAAGTGCCACTACGAGGGATTCCTTACTGACGGCACAGTGTTCGACAGCAGCGTGCAGCGCGGCGAGCCGGCTGTGTTCCCGCTCAACCAGGTCATCGCCGGGTGGACCGAAGGCCTCCAGCTGATGCAGGAGGGCGCAAAGTACCGCTTCTTCATCCCCTACGACCTCGGCTACGGCGAGCGCGGCGCAGGCGCGTCGATACCGCCTTTCGCCACGCTTGTGTTCGACGTGGAACTGATAGAGGTGATGTAATCATATTGCCCGTCGGGCGGGCATAATTATAATCGCATTAACAACAACAAATAATAACTGAAGATGAAAAAACTTACACTGGCAGCCGCTGTTGCTGTCGTAGCCGCAGGGTTCATGTCGTGCGGCAACTCAACGCCCAAGGCGAACCTTAAGAACGACGTAGACACCGTCAGCTATGCCATCGGCATGGCGCAGACGCAGGGTCTGAAAGAATACCTCGTGAGAGGACTCGGCGTTGACACCGCTTACCTCGACGAGTTCTACCGTGGACTTAACACCGGCGTCAACGCAGGCGACGACAAGAAGAAAGCCGCATACTACGCCGGCATACAGATAGGCCAGCAGATTTCAAACCAGATGCTCAAGGGCATCAACCACGAGCTCTTCGGCGACGACTCCACCAAGACAATCTCGCTGAAGAACTTCATGGCGGGATTCATCAGCGGCACGTCGGGCAAGGGCGGGCTCATGACCGTAGAGCAGGCGCAGATGGTGGCCCGGACGAAGATGGAGGCCATCAAGTCGAAGATGATGGAAGAGCAGTACGGCGACAACAAGAAGGCCGGCGAGAAATACCTGGCCGAATACGCCAAGAAAGCCGGCGTGAAGAAGCTCGACAAAGGCGTGCTCTACCGTGTGATAAAGGAAGGCAGCGGCGAACTGCCCAAGGACACTTCATGGGTGCGCGTACAGTATGAGGGCAAGACCATCGACGGCAAGGTGTTCGACAGCTCTTACAAGCGCAACGAGCCTGTCACGCTGCGCGCCAACCAGGTGATACCCGGCTGGACCGAGGCCCTGACACACATGCCCGTCGGCAGCGTTTGGGAGGTAGTTATACCGCAGGAGCAGGCATACGGCGACCGCGAGACTTCCGAGATCAAACCGTTCTCTACGCTCGTGTTCAAAATCGAGCTTGTAGGCCTTGGCAGGAAGTAAAAGGTGAAAGGGTGAGAAAGTGAGACGGTGAGGCATGTTCTTCTACTCCTTACTTCTCTACTCCTTTAACTCCTAAAATTAAAAGAAAATGAACAAAACTTTGATAATCGCGCTCGCCTTGACGGCGGGCGCTATTTTCAATCCGGCCGAGGCTGCCGGAAAGAAAAAGAAGGACAAGGCGAAAGATAAGGTTGAAGCCGTCGAGCTGAAGACCGCGGCCGACTCGCTGAGCTATTCGGCCGGAATGGTGCGCACCGACGGCCTTGTGCCCTACCTCCAGCAGAGCTTCGGCGTTGACACGGCCTATATGGCCGACTTCATAAGGGGCTTCGAGGACGCCATGGCCAAAGGCTTCAGCGACAAGAACAAGGCCTATTTCGCCGGAGAGCAGATAGCCCAGATGGTGAGCCAGCGCATGTTGCCGTTCCTTAGGGACGAGTTCGCCGGCCGCCCCGACTCGGTCAGCGCCGACATGTTCAACCGCGGCTTCGTCAACGCCCTTAAGAAAGACTACGCGGCCATGACGGCCGACGCGGCAAAAACCTACTTCGACGCCGCATTCAAGCAGGCCGTCGACGAGCGCAACGCCGCCACGAAGAAAGAGGGCGAAGACTTCCTCGCCGCCAACAAGCTGAAGCCGGGCGTGGTCACACTGCCGAGCGGACTGCAGTATAAGGTGATCGTCAAGGGCGCCGGCGACGTGGCCACCGAGCGCGACGAGGTCACCGTGAAATACGAAGGCCGCCTGATCGACGGCACCGTATTCGACAGCAGCTACGAGCGCAAGGAGCAGACAAACACCTTCCGCCCCACCCAGGTGATAAAGGGATGGACCGAAGCGCTGCTGATGATGCCCGTCGGCAGCAAGTGGGAGCTCTACATACCCTACGACCTTGCCTACGGCGAGCGCCAGGCCGGCAAGATAAAGCCTTACAGCACGCTGGTGTTCACCGTCGAGGTGGTCGGCGTCAAGAAGGCGGCCGTGCCCGTGGTAAAGCGCGGCAAAGGCCCTGCGCCTGTGAAAGGCGGCACGATGAAGGCCGCGCCGTCAAGCCGCGTGCTGAAGAAGGCCGCGCCGGCCAAGACAGGCAAATAAGTCTTGTTTTGTCATCATTCACACAGGGGAGACCGTCAAAAGTCTCCCTTTTTTATTTCATTATGCGCCGTAATCGACAAAATTCATGTCAAAATGTTGTAAGTCTCATTTTAAATATGTATATTTGCTCGCGGCAATAAAAATGTAACATTGCCATTGGGGAAACAAGAAAACATAAGCAAAACTCAAAGAAAGAAATGGAAAAGATAGACAGTCTTGACAGGAAGATACTCGGCATCTTGTCAAAAAACGCGCGCATCCCGTTTAAGGACGTCGCCGCCGAGTGCGGCGTGTCGCGCGCAGCCATCCACCAGCGTGTGCAGCACCTCATAGAGAACGGCGTGATAACAGGCAGCGGATTCGACGTCAACGCCAAAAGCCTTGGCTATTCCACGTGCACCTACGTCGGCATAACGCTCGAGCGCGGCAGCATGTACAAGGCCGTCGTCGAGCAGCTGGAGCACATACCCGAGATTGTCGAGTGCCATTTCACGACGGGGCCCTACACGGTGCTCGTCAAGCTCTACGCCCGCGACAACGAGCAACTGATGGACCTGCTTAACAACCAGATGCAGAGCATACCCGGAGTGGTGGCCACCGAGACGCTGATTTCGCTCGAGCAGAGCATCAAGAGGGAAGTGCCCGTGCCCCAAGAACTGAAAAGATAACAATAGCCACGATGAGACAATTTGACCTTGACGGCTGTCTGGACGGTGCCTATTCACACTACCCCGAAGCCGTGCGCAAGCCGCTGATAGGGCTTACGGGCAACTTCGCCGACGGCGAGGCGCGGCTTGTGGAACGTTATTATAAGTCTGTGGCCGAGGCCGGAGGAGTGCCGGTGATAGTGCCGCCGCTGGCCGACAAGGACGTGATAATCAACACGCTCGACACGCTCGACGGCCTTATACTCACCGGCGGCGGCGACGTCAACCCCCTTTGGGTTGGCGAAGAGCCTTCGCCGAGGCTGCGCTCGATAAACCGCGAGCGCGACAAGGCCGAACTGCTCACGGTGCGCCTGGCCTACAACCGCCAGATACCCATGCTCGGTATATGCCGCGGAATACAGGTGCTCGTAGCCGCCCTCGGCGGCGGGATAGAGCAAGACATGACCGAAGGCGCGGCCGCCGGGCGGATTGCCGCCGGAGGCCGCGCCCTGCTGAAGCACAGCCAAGACGCCGACCGCCGCGAGCCCACCCACACCGTGAGGCTCAGGAAAGACACCGTAATTTACTCGTTATACAACACTGAGACGCTCGCCGTCAACTCCTTCCACCACCAGGCGGTGAGGGACTGCGGCGCGCGCTTCAGGGTGGCGGCCGTCGCCCCCGACGGCATAGTCGAGGCCGTGGAGAGCAGCGAGTACAAGCCGCTGATGGGCGTGCAGTGGCATCCCGAGTGGCTCGACGACAGCGGCCCGGCCCTCTTCGGATGGCTCGTAAGCCGCGCCGGCGAGTTCGCCCGCGCCAAGAACCTCCACCGCCGCATGCTCACCCTCGACACCCACTGCGACACGCCGATGTTCTTTCCGCAGGGCATATCCTTCGACCGCCGCGACCCGCGCATACTCGTCGACATGCACAAGATGGCCGAGGGACGGCAAGACGCGGTCATCATGGCGGCATACCTGCCGCAGCCCAAGATAGGCGAGGCCTTCTCGTCGAAAGTGGCGTTCGACGTGAAAGGGCCCACCGAATACGCCGACCTCGTATTCGACAAGATCGAAGCAATCGTAAAGGCCAACAGCCGGTACGTCAGCATAGCGCGCACACCCGCCGACCTCTACGAGGACAAGCGGCGCGGCCGGCGCTCGATAATGTTCGGCATAGAGAACGGACTCGCCCTCAACCACGACCTGGCCAACGTCGAGCACTTCGCGCGCCGGGGCGTGGTCTACATAACGCTCTGCCACAACGGCGACAACGACATCTGCGACAGCGCGCGCGGATGCTCGACATACGGCGGAGTGAGCCGCTTCGGCGAGCAGGCCATCAGGGAAATGAACCGCCGCGGCATAATGGTCGACCTCAGCCACGCCGCCGAGAAGAGCTTCTACGACGCGCTTGACATCAGCACGAAGCCGATAGTGTGCAGCCACAGCAACTGCAAGGCACTGTGCGACGTCCCGCGCAACCTCACCGACGACCAAATGCGCGCCCTCGCCGCCAAGGGCGGTGTGGCGCACATCACGCTCTACCACGGATTCCTGCGCAACGACGGCCGCGAGGCCAGCGTCAACGACGCCCTCGCCCACCTCGAGCACGCCGTAAAAGTGATGGGCATAGAGCACGTAGGACTCGGCACCGACTTCGACGGCGACGGCGGAGTAAAGGGGCTTGCCGACTCTTCCGAAATGATAAACTTCACCCTCCACCTGCTGCGCCGACGCTACAACGAGCGCGACATCGCCCGCATCTGGGGAGGCAACTGGCTAAGGGTTATGGCAAAGGTGCAAAGCGTGGGAATAAATGAGTGAAGGAGTGGAGAAGTAAATTGAGTAGAGAAGAATAATGAGTAAAGTGAAAATGAGAAAAAACATATTATTAAAAGTCATGATAATAGCGTTGCTCGGATGCGCCACGGCCTGCAACAGCAACAAGAAAGCGGCCGCCGACCCGGGCGAAGCCGCCATGCAGCCCGTAGGGCCTGCCTTCAACGCCGACAGCGCTTACGCTTTCTGCGCGGCGCAGTGCGGATTCGGGCCGCGCACGATGAACACCGACGCACACGACAAGTGCGGCGAGTGGATAATGGCAAAGTTCAGGCAGTACGGCCTGTCGGTCACGCCACAGCACGTGACGCTCAACGGATACGACGGCACGCCGCTTAAGGCCACCAACATAATAGCCAGCTACCGTCCGCAACTGGCCGAGCGCATACTGCTCTGCGCCCATTGGGACACGCGCCCCTGGGCCGACAACGACCCCGACAGCGCAAACTGGCGCAAACCCGTCATGGGGGCTAACGACGGCGCGAGCGGCGTGGCCGTGATGCTCGAGGTGGCGAGGCTGCTCGCCGCCGACACGGCCGGGCTTGCCGTCGGCGTCGACTTCGTATGCTTCGACGCCGAGGACTGGGGCGTGCCGCGATGGAGCGACGCTACAGACAACGGCGACTCGTGGGCCTTGGGCGCACAGCACTGGGCGGCCAATCCCCACAAGCCCGGCTACAAGGCGCGCTACGGCATACTGCTCGACATGGTGGGCGGACAAGGCTCGCAGTTCTGGCGCGAAGGCATGTCGATGCAATACGCCCCCGACCTGGTCAAGAAGGTATGGGCTGCGGCATCCGTAGTTGGCGTAGGCAGCTACTTCGTCGACCGCGACGGTGCCTACGTCACCGACGACCACATACCCGTGAACGAAAAGGCAAAGATACCCACAATCGACATCATCGCATATTATCCCGACTGCCAGGCCGGCAGCTTCGGCCCAACATGGCACACCGTGAACGACACAATGGACAACATCGACAAGTCGACGCTCGGAGCCGTAGGCCAGACGGTAATACAAGTGCTCTATTCCGAATGAGGTTATGGGGTCGTAAGGTTGTTGTAAGGTTTTACGGTTATACGGTCGTAAGGTTTTACTGTTGTAGGGTCATACGGTACACGCCATAACCTTACGACCTTATAACCTCACAACCGTATAACCTTAAGACCTTAAAAACAAATCCGCACAACGCCGCTCACAACTGTCCCGACTCCACCATCAGCACAACACGCTCGGTCAGGCGGTCGGTCTTCTCAGGGTCGTATTTCTTCGTCAGGCTTGCGCCGAAGGCCCAGGCGAAGGCCTGGTAGAAGCCGGCGCGCACGGGGCTTATGAACGCCCGTATGAGGTCGTAGGCCGACGAGTCGCACTCGCGGTAGACGAGCTTTATCAGCAGCTTGCCCTGCGAGTAAGACAGCTTCTTCATCCTCGGCGTGTAGCGCCGCTTTATGTCCTCCTCCACGTGCTGCATGTGCTCGTCGCGCGCCTTCTTGTCGGGCAGGGTCTGCAGGTACTCATACGTCTCGAGGATAATCTTGTTAACCTCCTTGGCTATGGGCAGCACCTTCTTCACGTTGTTTACTAAGCGGTTGTAGGCCGCGCGCCGCTTGGCGCTCTTAAACGTGGGCTGCGGATATACGTAGACGTTGTTCAGCTCTACGTATTGCAGGCTGTCGCCGTCGACGAGCACCTTGCTCACCTTCACCGTCGGCACGAACGACGGCACGTCGCCCTCAGCCGCCGCGCCCTTGTCGTCCTGGGCCGCGGCCGCAACCGGCACGAGCAGCATCAGCGCCGACAGCACCGTTGATGATGAAACAAACCTTGTCATGCTGCAAAAATAATGGTTTTATCGGAAAAAGCCCCATCCGCGGTAGTTAAAGTAGTTAAAGGTTGTGCGGTTTTAAGGTTGTGCGGTTGTAAGGTTGTAGGGTTATGAGGTTGTTTTATTTTATCGGTATAAGGATTATCACACAAAAAACATCGTTGTTGTATTTGATTTAAGAATTCGGTGGCATTCTATCATCACACCCAATTTTAAGCAGTCGGCCGCATTTTGTCATTACACCCAATTTTAAGCAGTCGGTCGCATATTGTCATTCCGGGCCGGGACCCGGAATCCAGTGTATGCAACCAAGTTGTTAGTAAAAGTGTGTTTTCTGGATTCCGGGTCCCAGCCCGGAATGACAATATGCGACCGACTGCTTACACTTTCTTGAATGCCGTTCATGTTACAACACGGTGGACAAACAGTCGGCCGCATTCTGTCATTGCACCCCATTTTAAACAGTCGGCTGCATTCTGTCATTGCACCCCATTTTAAGCAGTCGGTCGCATATTGTCATACCGGGCCGGGACCCGGAATCCAATGTATGCAACCAAATTGTGTTAGTAAAAGTGTGTTTTCTGGATTCCGGATCCCAGCCCGGAATGACAATATGCTACCGACTGCTTAAAATTATGTGCGATGGCAATATGCCGCCGACTTCTTACCTTTAGCCTGTGGCATTCATACAACACGGCGAAGGTCTACGTTGCTCACTTATAAATGTCTTTGACGGCTTCTATATACTCATCGTCCACGCCGACGTCCGTCGAGAGGTCGCGCCATAGCGGGTTGTCGTGCTCGATAAGTCCTATTTTCCAAGACCGTTTCCAGCCTTTCAGTTGTTTTTCCCGGCTGATAGCACTTTCAAACGTAGTAAAGCGTTCAAAATAGACAAGTTGTTTCACGTCGTAGCGGCATGTGAATCCGCCAATGACGCCCGACTTATGCTCGGCCATGCGCCTGGCAAGGTTGTTGGTCACGCCGACGTACAGTGTGCCGTTGCGTTTGCTTGCAAGGATATAAACGTAGGCTTTGTATATGCTCATAGCTGTTGTTTCGTCAGCTGCAAATATCG
>CALUIJ010000024.1 GCA_944320675.1 uncultured Prevotella sp. | reverse complement strand
CGGGAAAGGCACAATCTTTATCCGGTTGGTATAACTCAAGGAGCGAGTTCTACTCTCGCCTCGCCGGCTTCGATGTTACTTGGAAGACGGCAGTCCGTGTGAATCTTTTTACTGTACTTGTATGTGTTACGGCCATCGTCGCCATGCAACAGCCTGTGGTCTCTATCGTTTCGGCCGCCTGCTCGGCATGGGTGGTCTACCGGCTTAACGCTGACGAGAAGAAAGGGGGTGAGCAATGAACAAGTATTTTGTTACAGTATTCATCTATTCCAATACAACGAAATTAGGCCGCATCGTTGCCAATAAAGTCTATGATAAATACCATGAATCATTAGTCACAGAAGGCAAACAATTGGATATGATAGTAGAATTCATCACTAAGGCAATGGAACAGGCCATTTTAGAGAACCACAGATTGAAGAGGATGACAATAAAAAAGTATACAGGGGGGAATTTCTTCGAGATAACATTGGGATCTTCCTCTATTGGCTATGATAAGTTTTCCTTCACTTTATCGGGCCATATAGTACGCCATGACTATTGCGAGGAAGGGGGTGAGCAATGAGAAGCCTTATTTTGAACGTCAACAGGACGAAAAAGGTGTTTGACTACAACCTGACTGAAAGCGTTTACCAGAACCTGCAGGACATAATGGGCGGCATAGTCATCGGCGACCACGAGATAATTGAGCTTATGGACATTCTCGTATGCCTCACCGAGGTTAAGGGCGTGGCGATGGTGGCCTTCGACCACGCGGGCGAGCCCGACGCCGAATGGGAGTTCTCCATATATACCGGCGACGAGGGCAGCGACGAACGCGAGCTGGTGATCGTCACCGCCGCCGACTTCGACGAGAACGTGTTGGGCGAGAGCCTTTTCGGCGACATCGCGGACGGCATGGCGGCGTGCAGCCTCCTGCCCGAGAAACGGCGCAGGCGCATGGCCTTCGTCAAGTCGCTCTCCGAGAGCGAGCGCATTACGGCCGAGATTCTCGACGCCTACTTCTACGTCAACGAAGACTCCGAGGGGGGGAGAATCCCGGAAATGCTCATGGAATACAAGACCTCGGCCGAGATAGCCGACGACCTCGCGGAGATGGGTGTCGTTGACACGGCGTTCATAACGCGGTACATGCACGCCAACGGATACCGCCCGACACGGCGGCCGTCCGACGAAATGCTTGCATGGAAGATATTCAAGCCTAATTTATAATATTAGCACTTTAAGTTCATTTGATTCATCCTCAGCCGCCTTCGCAGTGATGCGCGGGCGGTTTTTTCGTATCCCAGTTTGCCTTCATCGACCGCTCGGTTGATAGACCGGCTTTGCATGAATCATCTTTTGGTGATTTTTAACGGTGAAAACTTGCATATTCGCCAAAAGATGATTATCTTTGCATTGTCAAAACAACAAATAAATTATTATGGAGTACACAGAGAACGAAGAAGAGCTTATCCGGCTTATCAGGAATTACCGCAGCGCCTATCCCAACGGTGCGAAGATGCTTGAACGTGAGATTATCGAGCTTGTTTACGACCTGATGGAGGGAGAGCAAGAGTAAAGGACACGCCCCCGGCGGACAGAACCGCCGGGGCTTAAAAGACAAACACAATGGAAGCAACCGTAATTACCGAGCAAAGGACGTCAGTCCGCCAGGTGCTGGACGACGTTTACGAGGAAGTGAATTGGGCGTATCTGGCCAAGAACTATTTCGGGAAGTCGCGCTCGTGGCTTTACCACAAGTTCAGCGGACGCAACGGCGGCGCGACGGCCGACTTCAGCGACGTTGACCGCGACCGCCTTAAAGCCGCGCTCAAGGACATAGCCGCGCGTGTCAACGCGGCGGCTGACAGGCTGTAGCTCCTACGGCCTGGTTGTTTTGACAAGCGGGCGCAGCATCTTACGCCGCGCCCGCTGCTTTACCGGAAATACCAACCAATACCCAATAAAATGGCACTTACGAAATTCGAGATTAGTTGCAGGCGCACCGAGATAAAGGACAGGCTTGACGACGTACTTTTGTCCGTACCGTGGAGCGAGCTGGCAAAGGATTATTTCAACAAGCCAGCCTCATGGATTTACGCCAGGCTCAACGGCATGGACGACGACGGCAACGAGGTTGACTTCACCGACGCGGAGAAAGCACGCCTGCGCGAAGCGCTCAAGAACCTTTCTCGGCGTATAGATGAAGCTGCCGATCGCATATAACGAACCATCTCCGTAATTATTTTTTTGACGCTCCGCCTCGGCGGAAACCCAGCCCCGCAGCCTAAGGCCGTGGGGCTTTTTTCGTATTTTTGAACGTTTATTATTATCGTACCTTTGTCGAAAAACAAGATAAAGGTATGACTGTCACTTCTTCTTTTCCGTCAATGGTTTTCTCCTCGTCGGTGCCTGCCGTTACGGTGGCCACGGACGAGACGCGCGTGCACGTGGTCATCACTGTTGCCGCCGAAAAGGTCTACGACGAATACCTCTACCCTAACGGCGGGGGCAAGGTTGAAATTGAGGACCTCTCGGACATGGTGTCGGCATACGTGCGGCGCTCGCTCGTGGCCGAGCTTAAGGTGGAGCTGCAGGAGGAGCGCGTCACAGAGGCCGACGGCACGGAGAGCGTGGGAAAAGTCGACTACGTGGCCATGACCACGCAGGCGGTGTATTGCGCCGCCATAGTGGAAGACGGCGCGGAGCACTTCTGCTACTACAACTTCCTCACGCTGCTGCAGGGCAAGCGCGAAACGTCGCTCGGAAGGCTCGAATACCTGCACTACATAGGCACGGAGGAAGCCTACGTGGCAGCCAGCTACACGGACGGAAGCATGGAGAACTTCACCCCGGAGAAGGTGGGAGGCAACGACGACTACTCCACAATAGACGTGTCGCCGGCGAAGTTCACGGCTGAGGGCAAGACGCTGATGTCGTTCAGGGTGTATGCCGGGCGGAGGGAGCAGGAGTTCGTGCTCGACCTTGACAACCCCGACGTAGCCCCGGTGCTGCTCTTCATGAACAGCTTCGGGTGCCAGGAGATTGCATACTGCCTCGGCACGCACACGGTGTCGCCGGAATTCAAGTTCTCGGCGGCGTACGTCGGCACGAACAAGAGGAACTACGACGTGGAGGAGGTGCGCACGTTCAAGGCCGACACCGGCGTGCTCACCTACCCCATGGCGTTCTGGATGAACGACCTCTTCCGCTCGGACGAGGTGCAGCTGCTTAACTTCGTCGACGGCGAGCCGGTGCCGGGCAAGATGGTCGTAATTACGGACGTGAAGGCCGAATACGACAACAACCACGACACGCTGCCGCGCTTCACATTCTCTTACGAGTACGCCCAAAGGAACCACAACGTGCTCGACGCTCCGAGGGCCGGACGCATATTCGACAATACGTTTGACAACACTTTCAACTAAGAATGGAAATTAAGGTTATTCACATATCGGAAGTCCTGAAACTGATGAACGCCGCGCTGATGAACCGGCAGAAGGTGAGTTTCAAGGCCTGGAAACTGGGCACGGGGCCCAACGACCCGGAACGCGGAGAGCTTAAGAGGTACGACGGGGTGTATGTCACCTCGCACTCTAAGACGGGAACGTACAGGGTGTTCGACCCGCTGGCGGAGAATAAGGACTTCAAGTACCGGCGCGTCAGCGAGGTGTTTATTGCGGAGTTCATGGGTAAGAGGGTGATATGGTAATATTTACGGATTATGGATACAGATAAGCTTGAACTGGCTAAGATAGGCCAAAACGGAAAGTTCGGACGGTACGTCATAGTTCCTTCTGTCGAGATTGGGGGCGGAGGATACAGGGCGTCGACGGTGAACGAACAGTACGGAGGAGACACCGGGGCGGTGTTCGACGAGGACGCGGCATTGGACTCTACGGCCATTCCGCTTAAGGTGAACGGCAGGGACTACGCCTACATGCCTTACGGCGACGACGACGATATGCCGGTGAAGATAAGGCGGCTCATCGGCGCGAACATGGTGACGGCGCAGTGCATGGCCTTCGACATACTGGCGTGTTACGGGCAGGGGCTGCGCTTCGTTCACAGAGACGATCCGTCGAAGACGGCCGACGACGACGCGATAAGGGCCTTCCGCCTGCGCAACTCGATAAACGAATGCTTCATGGAGCAGGCAACGGACATGAAGTATTACTTTTTCACGGTAACGGAGATCATCCTTTCGGGCGACCAGGGGAAGATCGTCAAGGTGCGCCACCTCGAGAGCTGCTACTGCCGCTTCGAGCAGGCTAAAAAAGGACGCATAGAGCATGTGTTCTACGGCGACTTCGCCGAGCATACGCCGCCGACTAACGTAGTGGCCATTCCGCTGCTCGACCTGTACGACCCGCTCGGCGACCTTCTCGTGCGGCTCGGACGCGAGCCCGACCCCGACACGGGCAGGAAGCGCGTGCCGACGAAGGAGCATAAGTTCGCCGTGGTGTGCCGCATGCCTACGCCGGGGTTCAAGTACTACCCCACGCCTTATTACCTCTCCATCTTCCGCGACAACTGGTATGACATATACAAGCTAATCGGCCTGGGCAAGAAGTTCCTCATCAAGAACACCAGCGCGCCGAGGGTGCAGATAGAGGTGCACGACGACTACTGGGAACGCGTGTGCCAGCAGGAGAACATCATCGACCCCGAGAAGGCCGTGGAGCGCATCAAGGAGGAACGCCGCAAGATAATCGACTTCGTATGCGGCCCGGAGAACGCAGGCAAGGCGATACTGACGCATTACTACGTCGACCCCAACGGCAAGGAGTGTCGCATGGTGAGGATATACGACCTTACCGAGGGACGCAAGCAGGGCGGCGACTGGAGCGACGACATGTCGGAGGCTTCAAACGCCCTGTGCTTCGCACTCGGGGTGCATCCAAACCTCATAGGCGCAACGCCCGGCAAGAGCCAGATGAACAACAGCGGCAGCGACAAGCGCGAGCTGTTCACCCTGAAGCAGGCAATGGAGAAGGCGTTCCACGACGTGATGGCGAAGCCGTGGCTTCTGATACTTCACTTCAACGGATGGGACAAGTACACGGTGGACGTGCCTATGATTGAGCTTACCACTCTCGACAAGAACAAGGACTCGCAGGAAGTGACTATTAACAACGACAACGGCAATGGAGATGACGATAACAAAGGATGAGTTTGAGAAGGTGCTGTACGTGGCGACTTCAAAACACATGGAGGTGTTCGAGAGCGTAGAACCGTACATCGAGGACGCCTCGGAAGAATGTTCGGCCGTAATATTCGGCGGCATGGAGACCGACGACGCACGAACCGTGAAGACGGCAAAGCAATACGTCTGCCTCGATGCCTTCCTAAACGTGTTCAGGCAGCTCGACCTTGTGCTCACGCCTACGGGATTCGGGGTGGTGGCCAACCAGACGACCTCGCCGGCGAGCCGCCAGCGCGTGGACGCTCTGGAACAGCAACTGTTGGTCGCACGTGAGAGGGCGAAAAACCGCCTGATAGACAATCTTACCTATTTGGACGGTTGGGGCAAGACGGCGGCCGCCGTGAGGTGCATACGCACCGTTTTCTACGGCATTACCTTGTTTGAGAGGTATTCGACCGTGCCCGTGACCTACGACGGCTGGCAGGCTGCGCAGATAGACATTTTGGAGGCGGACATGAAGATAAGGCGCAAGATCTCGCCGGAACAGACGGACAAGGTGCTCGACGCCTTGCGGTGCGGCAAGGCCGGGAAGGAATACCCTGCCCTGCTGGTCGCCCTGCAGGAGTTTACGGCGCTTTTCATCGACAAGTCGCCCATGATCGGGGAGAAGATGAGGGACATACTGCGCTCCATGGAGGGCGACCCCTCGCGTTATCCGGAATATATGAACTCGCAAGCTTACAAGGTAAACCATTATGAACCGTTTGAGAATGAAAAGGACAGCCCGGCGTTCTTCTTCGTCGGGTGAGATAAGACTGTACGCCCCTACCGCGTGGAGGGAGCTTACACAAGAACAGCTGCGTTATGCGCTCACCCTGATGTCCGAGGGACTGCAGGGCGACGCGCTGAAGACATACATGCTTATCAGGTTCAACAAGATTAAGGTCGTGCGCCGGGGCGCAGACGGCTGGAAGATGATTAAGGGCCGTAAGGTGTTCTACGCCGACAAGTGGCTGGTTGCCTCAATGGTAAAAACGCTGGGGTTCGTCGACAGGTACGAGGACTTCGACGCGAGGTTGGATAGCGTCGGAGGCTTCCGTGCCGTCGACGGACTCCTCGGCGGCGTGCCGTTCAACGACTACCTGAAAATGGAAATATCGTATCAGCTGTTTTCAATGACGAAGGAGGAAGCATACCTGACGAGCCTTGCGCGGCTATTATACCGCGACAAGGAAGGACGGCCTGCCGACGGCATACGCCCCGACAAGGCCGAGAGGCTGGGCGCCTACCTGTGGTACGCCCACGTAAAGGACGTGTTCGCACGGCTTTTCCCCGACCTGTTCAAGAAGGCGGAGGACGGGGAACGAGGCGCTACCTACGTGGACATGAGGCAGATTACCGACGCGCAACTTAGATTACTCACCGACGGCGACGTGACCAAGGAGGACGCCGTAAGGCAAGTGGACTGCAAACGCGCCCTCACCGAGCTTAACGCCAAGGCGGCGGAAGCACGGAAGGCGAACGCCAAACTTAAATCGAAATAGACATGTTCAACGCCATTGACTACCTTAAGAGGCTCGCTTCGGCCAACAGGCTGGCGAAGGAGAACTCGTTCGTCGTAGGCGAGTGCAGCGGCATCGAGGGACTGGAGCCGCTGATGCGCAACTACCGCAAGGCGGCAAACTACATAATGGTGGACGACACGGTGGACGGCTCGATGATCTCAAACCGCGTGGGCTGGTACAACCGAAGGACGTACACCGTGTTCATTTTCGCCATGTACCGCGAGGACGACATGGAGGAGCGCAACCGCAAGCTTAACCTCTGCCGCGAGCTGTTCAGGCAGCTGCTCTCGCACATGATCGCCGACACGGAGAAGTACGAGTATGACCTTGTTTACATGCGCACGCAATCCATCCAATACAGGGAGCTTAACTCTTATAACTTCTCGGGAGTGACGGGGCTTTACTTCATGGTGAACGTTGACGAGCCGGTAGACCTTCAATTCGATAATAGCTTATGGCAGTGAACAACGGCAGGCCCTTGAACGGGCGGGATAAAGGCAAGCCGGGGCTTGACGACTTCGAGAAGGGATGGACGGAATTCATGGTGGACATCTGGTGCGAGCGCATGCAGATGCTTAAGATCCATAATACCGGCGCACTGAAAAGCTCCCTCGAGGGTAGCATCAGCGGTGACGAGGGCCACCGCAGGATAACGCACCGATTCCTGATGTACGGCCTTTACGTCGCTTCCGGAGTGGGAAGCGGATACAAAGCAGGCAACGGCGGCGACCTCGAGTTCCTTGATCCCGAATACCGTAAGGCGCACGGACTGGACAAGCCCAGGAAACGCGGCCCGGCATGGGGCGGCGGCATGACGAGCGGCAAGCCGCGAAAGGCGCGCGACTGGTTCTCACGGAAGTACTTCTACTCTATGAGACGCCTTATGGAGAAGGAGGCGGAATATTACGGGGAGGCGTACAACGGCCTGATGATTCAGGCGGTGGCGACGCTTTTCGAACAGGGGAAAGTTCCTACGACGACCGCCGCAAAGAGCATTTTGGAATTTTAACTTCGTATTTTTCGATTCGCATATATTTAATACTTTTGCGACATGACTGTTGACCAGCTTAGGGTTATTTTCGAGACCATCCGAGACGAAAGCCGGATGTACGCGAACACGGCGGAGAGAATAGGCAACGCCTTCCTCTCTCTGCTGTCGTTCGTCTCTTCGTTCACGTCGGACAAGTACATTCGCAAGGATATACCGGACTTCACCGACTACCTTCTTAAGCTCTTAGGCGGACTGGAGGTCGGCGAGACGGTGGACTCGATGCTGGCAGGCAAGGGGACGCTGATAACCAAGGACGGCAGGATACAGACACGGAGGCTGGAGGTGAGCGGTTCGATGACGGTCATGGACCTGATAATTAACCAAATTCAGGCCATGGCTGCCGACTTCTCTTTCTCGGACTGCGGCAAGATAACCGAGGTGGAGGACTTGGGCGAGGGGACGTACAGGCTGACGATGGACAAGGCGACGGACTACGACTTCACGACCTTCACGGAGGGGAACGTGTGCTACTCTATCGTGAACACGCTTAAGACGGGCGGCACGGACTACTTTACTTCGTGGTTCAGGGTGCTGACGGTGAACCTGACGGACAACACGCTGACGGTGGTGCTCTACCCGGACGCGGAGGTGCCGGGCGGCGTGAACTACGCGCCCGTGGCCGGCTACAACATGACGCGCAGGGGCGACGCCGCCATTCCCGACGAGGGAGGGACCAACGAGCGGGCGCAGTCGTGGCTGCTGTCGTCGAGGGAGGGCAGGATGATGTTCCTGCAGAACGTGTTCAAGCCCATACTCGAGGACTGGAACTACGGCATTGCGATAGGCCGTCTGCCCAAGACCGCCGCACTGGAGCAGATACCGGTGGCGGAGGGCGACTTGGGCGTTATGGCCGACGTAATGATTGCGCAGCACTATTACACCTTCGACGGCAACGGCAAGCTGGTCACCAACAAGGTTGACCGCGGCGAATGGAGCTACGCCGTGGCTGTTTCGGAGGATGCTCCGTACAGGTACATGACGCACGAGTGGCAGAACGAATCGACGGGGCAGAACTTCGTCACCTTGGAGCAGCACACGGTGTATTACCTCGGCTGCAAGTGGGGCTGCCTGAAGGACAAGACCACGGAGGCTCCGAAGTGGAACTCGAAGGCGTGGCAGATGCTGGAGGGCGACCCGAACTA
>CALUIJ010000023.1 GCA_944320675.1 uncultured Prevotella sp. | reverse complement strand
GCGACTGCGAGCCACGGTCGATTTCAAACGTAGGATCAAACTTCAGGCCGATGATTCCGTCGACGGTTATGCTCCCTACCGACGTAGGCGACGTCATTACGAGCAGCCCGTCCTTGTCGGCCGTATAAGTGGCGTAGGTGGTTTGGTTGCCAAAACCTGCATACGGGTCGCCCATGAAGATTGTCTTGGCTGTGTCTACGGGCATCGGGTCGGCTTCGGCCAGTCCTTTCCCGAGGTTCGCGTCGGGAGTCATCTTTGCCGTGAAGCTGCCCTTGTTGCCGTCGTAAAGCGAAGCGGTAAGATATATCGTCTCACCTGCCAGCACGGCATAGTGCGTCTCTACGTATGACTCTTGCGCGCCGCTTACGCTCACTTGGTTGCCGTTTCCGTCAAGGGCGACGGCGGTGATGTATATGCCGGTGTCATAGTTGACGGTAAGGAGAGTGTTCTCTACGGCGGTGTATTTCCAATATGCGGTAACTACGCTCTGTCCCGGGTCGGGCGTCCACTCGTTCCATCCCTCCTGCACTTCAAGCGCAGTGTCGATAGACGTCTGTGCCACTGCCGTGGCGGACATGGCCGCCAGCAGCATGGCCGCGAATAAATGTCTTCTCATAATCTCAAGTTTTTAATGTTAATAAAATATTGTCGTCAATGCCAATCCCTACTGAAAAGCCGACGTGAGCCGCCCTTCGGAAGCCCTACCGGCGCGGACTCCAGTCAGCTTTTCAGTAAAGATGTCTATTTAAGAGAGTCTTTCATTCCACGACGTACTTCTTGCCGCCCTTGATGTAAACGCCCTTTGAGAGTCCGTCGAGGCTTCCGTCGGTACGCACCACGCGGCCGTCGACCGTGTAAACAGTGCCGCCCGCTTCGTTCCCGGCGCCGCTTACGGTTGAGGATATGCCGGTGGCCGTGCCTTCTTCAACGGTCACGTTCATTATCTGTAGGTAAGAAGCGTTGGTCGCGGGATAAGGACTTACAAGGTGCAGGCCTACGCATCTTACGCCGTCAAGGCCTGAAGGCAGCGCCACTTCGTAGTCGGATATGTCATACTTGTCGCCGCTTACCACTTCCTTAAGCGTCAGTTCGCCGAACTCCTCCTGGCTTTCCATCAGGTTGTTGTTGCCGACGGTGAGCTTGAGCGCATGGTCGTTGATGCAGCGCACGGTAAGCTTGAGCCTGTAAGACTTGCCCTGCTCGAAGTTCATGGGCGGAGTGACGAGCCACTCGTCAGCGTCGTTGCCCGGATTGTCGATGCCCGGATTGATTATATACTCGGCGCAAGGCGTAGCGTCGCCGAACTGGTAGTAGCCCCATTCGGTAGAATACGTCCAGCCGTAGTTGTCGGCGTTGCCGTCATAAGCCATCCACTGGTTCTCGAAATAAGTAAGGTTAGAGAAGTCTTGCGTCATCGGCAGGTCCACGGCCTTGCCCAGGACGTAGTACTCGCCCACCTCGGCGGCAGTCTCGCCATAGGCGTTGCATGCGTAGATAGTATAGGTGTAACGCCCGAGGCGGCCGACCGACGTGTCGGTGAAGGTCGTCTCCGTCAGCCCTTCGGCTACGGTCCTGTTGTCAGGCTGGCGCACAATCTTATACGTAAGTCCGTCTTCGGAGAAGTATCCGCCGTTGAATCCGCGCGTCGGAGCCGTCCATGAGAGCGCGGCCGAGGCGCATCCGTCGCCTACGGTGAACGTCATGCCGCTAACGGCGTCGGGCTTGTCGCAGCCGATGAAGGCAAAGGCGCGCGCCTTGCCGCCGTTGCCTGCGGCGTTGACGGCGTAAACGACATACTCACACTCGCCGTCGGCCTCGACCCCGGTGTCCTCGTAACCCGTCGCCGACGCGGGCAACGTGGCTATCACTTCGCCGTTGCGCTCAACGACGATGCTCGTAACGGCGTCGGCCAAAGGCCCGCCTACGAACGTCTCGGCAGGCACGGTCCAAGCCAGCGTCGCAGTCCTCGCGCCCCCGGCACCGGGAGTAACGGTAAGGCCGGCAGGGGCCGCCGGAGCGTCGGTTCCGCCTTCGGCGAAGGGGATGTACATCGACATGAACGTAGAGCCGACGCCGATGGCTCCGAGGTTCTTCATCGTAATGCGGTCGGCGTGGATGTCGACGCACAGCATGTAAGACTCGCGCGCGCCGTCATAGTCATAGGAGTTTGCCGCCCAGTAGAGAAGTCCGGTGGTATGGTCGAACTCCATCGTCTGGTTGTACATCAGTCCGCCGAAGCCCGTGTTGGCCACCAGGAGGAGCGAGCCGTCGGTCATATTGACGCGGTATATCGCTCCGTCGACAGCTCCTACGCCGTATATCGTGCCGTCCATGTCGGCGGCGATGGCGCCGAGCGTTTCCTGCAGCACGACTTTCTTCGTCAGCATGCCGTCAGCCAGGTCGACTTCATACAGGGCCGACTCGCCCTGGCTGAAGCCTACGGCGTACATGACGCCGTTCTTGTAGTCGTAAGTCATGTCCTGCGGCTTGAACGACGAGCCGAGCGCGGCAAGGCCTTCAGTACCGAGTTCGGTGTGGCGGCCGGTCACGATGTTGTAGGAAATGAAATTTCCGTTTTCAGGTCCGGCCACCGAATTATACTTATACTCATAAGCATAAAACACGTCGTCGACGCAGGCTCCGGCGTAGATGCTCTTCTCGTCGCCGTAAGGATATATGACTTCGGCCTTGTCGAGCCCGTCAAGATAGAAGCTTGCAAAGCCGTATGAGCCGTCAGATATCGCCCCGTTGTAGTTGAAATAACCGTAAACCTTGAGATGGGGCGCGCTTTCGTCTGCCGAAAGTGCCGGCAGGCTTGCGCCGGCAAGCGCAAACGCCGCTAATGTCGAGAACAGAAGTTGTTTCATAATGGTGCTTATTTAGTTGGTTAATATGATTTAAATCTATAATGGAACGAGGGGTGTTTTTTCACTTTACGACAACCTTGACGGTCTTGCCGCCCTGCTTGACTACGTAGGCTCCGCGCCCGGGTGACACCGTCACGACGCTCTCGGCCGAGCGGCATACGGCGCGCCCGTCGACGGAGACGATCTCGACCACGGCGTTAAGCGGATTCTCCACGCACACCGTACCGTCGGCGACGGTCACGCCGCCTGCCGCGCGGTCAACCCGGCCGATGCCGGTGGCGCCGCCCTTGAAGTCGAACTTTATCACTCCGCCTTCCTCCCTTATGTTGGTCACGGGACAGTCTACGGCCGCATCGGACGTATGCCACGAGGCGGCGGGGTGCGACGTGTCGGTGAACTCGGTGTTGCCGCTCGTCCCCGGAAACGGGTCGCCGGCCATGGTAGCGTCGGTCGCCATGTTGTCGGCAGGCACGAGCGCCACGTGCTCATAGCCCGACGAAGTGGTGTTGACACGGTTGCTCGCCCAGAGCGACGGCACGTAATGCACGTGCGAAATGATCAGGCCGTGGCCCGGAAGGCCCTTGTCCCAGCCCGTCTGCTGGCGGTTCTCGAGCGTGAAGTACTCGTCGTCGTTATCTCCGCACACTATGAAGTAAGCCTCGTTAGCCTCTGACAGCGGGCGCAGCTCAACGCCCTCGGCGGGCGCGTCGAGCACCATCGGCTCGAGCCAGCCCACGGTGTACTTGTCCATGGCCGTGTATCCGGCCGGGGTGCGGCTGTCGTCGTTGTACAGCCCTACGTCCATTATGTCCCAGTCGAGCATGCCGGGCATGCCCGAATAGGCCGGGTCGTAAATGTCGGGGAGGCCGAGTATGTGGCTGAACTCATGGCAGAACGTGCCTATGCCGTCAATCACGCCGCCGCCGTAGCCCTGCAACTCGCACGAGCATGCCGACTGGGCGAGGTACAAGCCGTCGTACACGTTCCAGCTCTCGTAAGTCAGGTCGACGGCCTGCGGCCATACACAGTCCTCGCCGCCGCCCTGGGCCTGGCCGTAGCCGGCGAACACTACGAACACGAAGTCGACGTAGCCGTCGCCGTTGTAGTCGTAATCGGAGAAGTCAACGCCGGCCGTCTCGTCGGCGGCCGTGCAGGCGTCGATCATGAGCTGCGACGCTATTTCCTGCGAAGCGTAATAAGCCGACTCGTGCGGAAGCTGGACGGGACCTATGACGTCGAACGTCGGGACGAACTTGCCGGCCGACTGGGCGACGAAGTAATCCCTGATGCTACCCGAGGCGTAAGGGCCCCGGTAGTCCTCCTCGTTGGCCATGGCGGAGTAGACCTCGCGGATGTCGTCGCGCGAGAATGCCTTGTCGGTGAACTGCGCAAGGATGATGACGCCCCTAATGCCGCCCGTGGTGGGAAACTTCCGGTCGATTCCGCCGGGCATCGCGCCGCGCCCCATACCGGTGGCCTTGGCCCGCAGCCGCGACTCGTGCGCCCGGGCCAGGGCGCTGCTTACCAGTGCGCGGTCGGCCGTTTTGACGTAAAGGCGCTCGGCCGCGCCGCGGTCGGCCACGGCATGCGCCGCCATGCCCGTAGGCCCTACGCCGCCGTCGGCCGCAACCTCTGCATACCTCAACGTGCGGCCGGCGTCGGGCAACAGGGCCATGCCGTCCTCACTGACGTAATAATGAAACCTCTCGTCGCCGCGCAGGTACACGGCGAGCGTCGTACCGTCAGGCTGGCGGTAGACAATCTTGCCGGGCCTGGCCGGAGCCGCCGACATCCCGGCGCAGCCGAGGACGAACATCAAGGATACGAAAAACAATCTGAGTAGAACAGCCATAGTATAATAAGTTTAAAATTGGTGATTCCACTGCAAATTTATATAAATAAAAGAAAAAACGGCATACAAAACACCACCTAACCTTTAACCATTCATGAAATGTTATTAAAAACGCATGTTTTATTACTTTCAAAACACGTTTGTTTATTATTTTCTTTATTTTTGCAGCCGTGAAATAATCCGGCGCCACCGTGCGAACATTAAAAGGACGGTATTCATACGGCTTTGCAATACGTAACCTTTCGCGGTGCGAAAGACGGCATATTGCGGCGCGAAAGACCGTCTTCCGCAGGCTGAAAGACCATGTTTTGCGACAGGGCGCGATTCAGGCCGGACTCACGCAACAAAAGTAAAAAAACATCGCCATAATGCAAAGACTCATACTTACGCTAATGCTTGTCCTAACGGTGTTGTGCGACGGCCGCGCCTCAATGCAAAGCACGCAGGCCGAAAGGACGAAAGCCTTGGCCGACAAATACTACGACGCGGGAGCATATCCGCTCGCCCTTACATATTATATAAAAGGTATGGAGGCCGCCGAGACCGACAAGGACGACCGCACCTACATGGCCTGCATCGGCAACATAGCCAATATTTACGAGGCGCTGGGCGACTACGAGTCGAACCTGTTCTACCTGCTGAAAGGCTACGAGATGTCGAAAAACACCGCCGACGACGACATGAGGAACACCTTCCTGGTAAACATAGTCTCGGCGTACTGCCACCTCGGCAACGTGAAGAAGGCGAAAGAATTCTACGCAATATCGCTGCGCTCGCCCGGAATGAACGACTCTAAGCTGTGGAAATACTTCCTGAAATACAACTCGGCGCGCATAATGCAGGCCGAGGGGAACTACGCGGAAGCGATAGACAGCCACCTCGCCGCCATCGACCTGGCGAGGAGCAATGGCCTCGACAGCATCTACGTGCTGTACCAAGAGAGCGAAATAGGCAACATCAACGTCAAGCAAGGCGACTACGAGCGGGCCGTGGCGCAGGGCGGCAAGTGCAGGGACATGTCGCTTGCCATAGGCAGTGCCGAGATGCTGGTCAACGCCTACGGCATCCTGTCGAAAGCCTACACCGGATGCGGGCGCAACGACTCGGCGCAGAAATACAGGAACATGTACCTCGAACTGTCCGACTCGATTTTCCACGCGAAGGGCCTCAACGAGGCAAAGGGACGGCTGAAGCAATACGAGTCGCGCAAGAACGACGAGGCCATAAGCCTGCTCACGTCGAGGATTAGCGTGCAGACGCTGGTCATAACACTGGTGTCGGGCCTGTTCGCAATATCAGTAATGCTGGTGATTATGCTCGTGAGGAAGAACCGCAACCTGAGGAACGTGCAACGGTTGCTGATAAGCAGGAACAACGACCTTATGAAGTCTGACGAGAGCAACAAGATACTCATGTCGTCGTGCGGTGACGAAAGCCCACAGCCGGCCGAGCCCGGGGAAGAGAACACTGCGGCCAACGACGAATGCCAGGAAATGACGCCCGAGCAGATGGACATACTCCTGACGAGGATCATCAGGCTGACCAACGACGTGAAGACGATATCCGACCCCGACCTGAGCCTTAAGACGATGGCCGACCTGACGGGGTCGAACACGAAATACGTGTCGTTCGTAATAAACAAGACTTACGGAAAGAACTTCAGGACCTTCATAAACGAGAAGCGCATACGCGAGGCCTGCAAGATGCTGGCCGACACCGAGCACTACGGCAACAAGACGATACAGGCCATATACGAAGAAGTGGGCTACACCAACGCCGTAAGCTTCAACCGCGCGTTCAAGAAGATAAACGGGATGACGCCGGCCATGTATAAGAAACTCGCGGCCGAAAAGGCGTGACGCGGCCGCGAGCGGCCCCCCGTGATGCGGGAGGCCGCGGCGCGTCAGTCCTTCAACGAATAGGTAACCGTCGTGACCACGCGCAGCTTCTTGATGTAAGGCGTGTTGTCGTCGCGGTTCTCAATCGAGAACTGCCCCTGCCCCGCGCTCAGTATCTTGTCAATCTTGCTGTCGCTGTTTTCGGCGAACTGCCGCGCAGTCTGCTCGGCGTTCCTTATCGCCTCCTGCATCATCTTCGGCTTCATCTGCTGGAACGACACATACTCGTACACCACCCCGTTGCCGTATCCGCCGTCGACCACGGCCACGCCCTGCTTCAACAGCTCGCCCTGCCGCGCGATTATCGAGCGCACGAGCTTGACGTTGCGCGACGTAACGGTGACCGTCGACGTTATGTTGTAACGGTAGTCATGGCGCTGCACGCCGTAGCGCTCGGCGTTGAGGTCGACCACCACGGGCGCGTTCACGCTTATCTCCGAGTCCTTAACGCCGTTCTTCTTAAGAAACTCGGTGACCTTGGCCGTCGTCGCGTTTATGCGCGTGTAGAGCGAAGGCAGGTCGTCGCCGAGCTCCTTGGTCAGTATGGGCCACGTCACCTTGTCGGCCTCCACCTCGCGTTCCGACAACCCCTTGACCGTCACCTTGCGGTCCTTGTCCGAAAAGCTCTCAAGCCCCGACTCAATGAACACGCCCAACACGATAAGCCCTATCATGATGAGGGCCGCTTCTTTCACTCTGCTCATAATGCCTGTGTTTAATGGTTACGCCGCAAAGATAGGCATTTTCACGCCGCACGCAAAGCATTCCGCGCCACGGCACGTCCAAGTTTAAATTAGTTTAAAGGTTGGATAACATTTCTTCATAAGCCGCCTTTTGAGTAATTTTGCGGCCGCAAGCCGCGCCGGCCGCCGCAGCGCAAGGCGCGGATGTAAAAATTCAATACCAATACTCATGGACAATAAGAGGAGCAAGGCAGAGTGGATGCGCCGCTATGCAGCTTTCGTAGTTATTCTTTTCGTCATCGCCTTCGGCACATCGCTGTCGATACGCGCCAACCTCGGGTCGTCGCCCATATCGGCACCGCCCTACATACTGTCGCTCGTACCTGGCATCGGGCTCACCATGGGCCAGCTCACAATCTTCATGCACGTGCTTTTCATCCTCATACAGGCGGCCCTCTTGCGCAAGGATTTCGAGAAACGGCAGCTCACGCAGATACTCGTATCGTTCCTGTTCGGCTTCTACACCGACCTCACGATGTGGATAACGGGCTTCATGCAGATGCCGTTCGACATGGATCCGGCCATCGGCTATCCGCTAAGGTTCGCCGAACTGCTCGCCGGAGGGGCCGTCCTTGCGTTCGGAATAGCCTGCGAAGTGCGCTGCGACTCGCTCATGCTTGCCGGCGAGGGCCTGCCGCTGGCCATATCTAAATTCCTCAAGCGCGACTTCGGCAAGGTCAAGATATGCTCCGACACGTCGCTCGTCGCCGTCGGGACGGTGTTCATGTTCATATTCTTCGGCGGCTGGAACTGGAAGATGGTAGGCATAGGTACGCTCGTGTCGATGTTCTACGTAGGCTTCATGGTACGTGTTTTCACGCCCCACATATCGTGGCTCGACCGCATATTCATACCCCGCGGCGAGCGCGCCGCCAAACAGCGTGCCGCCGCCGCGCCTGCGTGGGGAAGCCACCGCGTCGTCACCATAGCCCGCACATACGGCAGCGGAGGCAACGCCATAGGCGAAGAGGTGGCGCGCAGGCTGGGCTGTCCGTGCTACAACAGGCAGATAATAGACCGCACCGCGCGGCAAATGGGCTATACGCCCGAGTTCGTCGAGAAAAACGAACAGAACATATCGACCGCGCGGCTGTGGGAAATGATATTCACCGACCACGGCATCCCGCAGTCGATGAACCCGTCAAAGGACGACGCAATATTCGTAAGCCAAAGCCGCACGATACGCGAACTGGCCCACGAAGGGCCGTGCGTGATAATAGGAAGGCTTGGCAACTGGATTCTGCGCGACAATCCGCACGTGCTCCGCGTGTTCATAACCTCGGGACGCGACTTCGCCGCAAACATGGTGGCCGGTAAGCTCAACATTACAAAAGAGGAAGCCGCGAGGAAGACAGACCGTGTGAACACGGGCCGCGCAAACCACTACATGCGCTACACCGGGAGGCAATGGACCGACATTGACGGCTACGACATCATCGTGAACGCCGAACGGATCGGCGCAGGAAAGGCAGCCGACTTGATACTGCAGGCCGCAAAACAAATGGGATGACACAGCCTTACGGAGCAGGCCGCCTACCAAAACGCAATAAAAGAACCGCGCCTTGGCTGACCAAGGCGCGGCCCTTCTTGTATTAAAACGAAAGAGTTTTTACGATTCCCTACGGCAACCGTCCAAGCAGGCGGCGGCCAGCTTACTTCATGATCGAGGCCTCAGCCCCGTCATAAGCCCATGTGTAATAAGCCGCGCCGTGCACGAAGCCCGCGCCGAACGCCGTGAGGATGAGGTTGTCGCCTTTCTTCAACAGGTGTTCATTCTCCCAAAGGGCGAGCGGGATTGTGGCCGCGCTGGTGTTGCCGAAGTGCTCGATGTTCACCATCACCCTGTCCATCGGCAGGTCAAGACGCTTTGCCACGGCCTCGATTATGCGGATATTGGCCTGGTGGGGCACAATGAAGCGGATGTTGTCCTTGTCAAGTCCGTTGCGCTCGGCTATGAGGGCGCAGTCGTCGCTCATGCTCGTAACGGCGTAACGGAACACCGTGCGCCCCTCTTGGTAAAGGTAATGCAGGCGGTGGTCGACGCTGAAATGGGACGGAGGACAAACCGAACCGCCGGCCTTAAGGTGCAGGAAAGGCAGGCCTTTGCCGTCGGCGCGGAAGTAAGAATCCTTCACGCCGATGCTTTCCTCGGCCGTTCCCTCCATCAGCACGGCGGCCGCGCCGTCGCCGAAGAGCGCGCACGTGCTGCGGTCCTTGTAGTCGACGACCGACGACATCTTGTCGGCTCCAATCACGATGATTTTCTTATAGCGGCCCGACTGTATCATCGAGGCGGCCACGTCCATCGAGTAAAGGAAGCCGCAGCATGCGGCCCAGAAGTCGAAGGCGAAGGCGTTCTTAAGCCCGAGCTTGCCGATGACGATCGAAGCCGTCGACGGGAAAGGATAGTCGGCCGTCGAAGTGGATACTATCACGGCGTCAATCGAGTCGGGGTCGGCTCCGGTTTTCTTCATAAGTTGCTTGGCGGCCTTGCGCGCCATGTAGGAGGTGCCGAGGCCTTCCTCGGTGAGAATGCGGCGTTCCCTGATGCCGACACGCGTCATAATCCATTCATCGTTGGTGTCGACCATTCTCGACAGCTCGTCGTTGTTGAGCA